>JBEAVZ010000565.1:0-4753 GCA_041160645.1 Acidobacteriota bacterium | reverse complement strand
GCGCCATGGCCCAGGAGACGGCGCCGGTGCGACAGGTTCTCGACGAACAGGTCGCGGCCTGGAACGCCGGAAAACTGGAAGAATTCATGAAGAGCTACTGGCGCTCGGAGGAGCTGACCTTCTTCTCGGGCGCGCGCCGCCTGAATGGGTGGGAAGCAACCCTCGAGCGATACCGGAAGACCTACCAGGCCGATGGTCGGGAGATGGGCCAGCTGGCCTTCGCCAATCTCGACATTCGCCTTCTCGGCCCGGACGCCGCCTTTGCCCGTGGCGAATACCACCTCACCTTTGGTGACGGCAAGAAGGCGACCGGCATCTATACCCTCGTGCTGCGGCGCTTCAAGGATGGCTGGAAGATCATCCACGACCATACCTCGGCCGCGCCATGATCAGCGTCGCGCCCCGCCGTGCGGAATAGGTGGGACAAAAGTGGCTTTGCAAAAGCCCGCGGAAAGACCAGCGCGGCGGTATGGCGGGTTTTGCAAGTCCCCGTGGGTCTGCTAGGATGATCTATTGTTTGTGCCATTTTTGATATAAACCATTTTTTACGACTGGATGGGATAGTCGAACTGCGAAGTCTAAAGATTACAATTCCGGAGAAGGGGCTCGAGGCTCTCTTTGGTCCCTATGACCAGAACATCAAGTATCTCGAGTCGCTATTGAGTGTGCGCGTCGGCGGGCGGGGAGCGGAGCTGATTGTCGAGGGAGACGAGGCCGATGTGGTGGTCGTCGAGCGAATCCTCAAAGACTACACCCAGCTCTTCACCGAGGGGCGGACACCAACAAGCAACGAGATGCGCGACGCATTCCGGCAGATTGCCGATGACCGCGCGGCTTCGCTGCGTGAGCTGCTGACGGGGCAGAAGCGGATCAATCCAAGCGGGCGCAAGCAGGTCACGGCGAAGGGGCCCAACCAGCGGCGCTACCTGGAGGCGATCGAGGATAACGACATCGTCTTCGGAATCGGCCCGGCCGGCACCGGCAAGACCTTTCTGGCCGTCGCCATGGGTGTGCAGTTTCTGCTCGCGAAGCGGGTCAACCGGATCGTCCTCGCCCGACCGGCGGTCGAGGCGGGTGAAAAGCTCGGGTTCCTGCCGGGCGACCTGCAGGAGAAGGTCGATCCGTACCTGCGCCCGCTCTACGATTCACTCTTCGATCTCCTCGACGCCGAGAAGGCGACCAAGCTCCTCGAGAAGCGCGTGATCGAGGTTGCGCCGCTCGCCTTCATGCGTGGCCGCACCCTCTCCGACTCCTTCATCATTCTCGATGAGGCCCAGAACACGACGTCTGAGCAGATGAAGATGTTCCTGACCCGGATCGGGTTCGGTTCGAAGGCCGTCATCACTGGAGATGTCACGCAGATCGACCTCCCGTCCGGGCGCAAGTCCGGGCTGGTTGAGGCGCAGCGGGTCGTCAGTGGCGTCGAGGGAATCGTCTTTGTCCAGTTCAATGAGCGTGACGTCGTTCGCCACCAGCTCGTACAGATGATCATCAAGGCATACGATGAGCACAACAGAAAGATCAGCCTCTAGCGACAGCCGCCACAACCGGCGCCACAACCCGAAACATAATGGCCCGGGCGACGAGATGGTCCCAGTGGAAGAGGTCGAAGAGGTCGAAGAGATAGAGGTAATCAACCGGCAACGGCTCTACCCGCTCGACCGTCGTCATCTCGCGGATCTCGCCCGCGCCGTGCTCGTGGCCATCGGCGAGGCGAGCTCGACCCTCAGCATCATCATTATTCGCGACCGCCAGATGCGCCAGCTCAACCGCGATTGGCGGGGCATCGACCAGCCAACCGATGTCCTCTCTTTTGCCTATCATGAAGCAGAGACAGAGGAAGCGGATTTGGGAGAGGCTGAACGGTCGGCGGCGACAGCCGGGCCGGGCGGCCATCTCGGAGATCTGGTGATCTCGGTCGAGACGGCGGCGCGCTATGCCACCCGTTATGGGATCTCGTTTGAACGCGAGATCGATAAACTGGTAATCCACGGCGCTCTCCATCTGGCCGGCTATGATCACGAGACCGACCAGGGGCAGATGAACCGCCTCGAGAAGCGACTCCGGCGCAAGCTGCTGCCGGAGGATGAAGATCCGGGGACTGACCAGCGAAGACAACCGAGGAGATAATGGAAGCCGATTTAGTTCTGACCAGCATCGCGATTCTGGTGCTGGTCATCACCTCAACTGCCAAGAGCGCGCTCGACGAGATGAGTGACGTCTCGCTGCGGCGACTGGCGACCGAAGCGGAGGAGACTCCGCACGCCGCCTTCTGGCGGATGCTGCAGGATCAGTACCACCAGATCAGCTTTACGCTGACCCTCGCGCTCCACCTGGCCATCGCCTCGATCGCCATTCTGATCAGCGCCATCGCCATCCGCCTCGCCCCGCAACGCTTCACCCTCGCCGCGCTCGGCGCGATGGTCCTGATCATCGTCTTCTTTCGGCTCATCCTGCCGCTGCTGGTGACGCAGAACGATCCGGGCCGGACCCTGCTCAGCCTGCGGGTTCCGCTGCGGGTGCTGATCTCGATCATTGGCGTGATTGCCAGGCCGATGCACGACCTTGTCCGGCGCCTCCGGCGCGATGGTGAGACCGAGACGGAGAGCACCGAGGAGGAGCAGCAGACCGAGGATGAGAGCGACCTGCAGGCCTTTCTCGATGTCGGCGAAGAGGAAGGGATCATCGAGGAAGAGGAAGGAGAGATGATCCAGTCGATCATCCGCTTCAGCGACCGGACGGTCATTGAAGTCATGACTCCCCGCCCGAAGATCGTCGCCGTCGAGGCGCAGACGCCGATCGAGCAGGTTCGTGACCTCATGATCGAGTCGAAATACTCGCGGCTGCCGGTCTACAATGGACAGATCGACCATATCGAAGGGCTGGTCTACGTGCGGGACCTCCTGCGCTGCTGGGCCGAAGAGGAGACCGAGCGTCCGGTGATCGATTTTGCGCGGCGCCAGCTCTATGAGGTGCCCGAATCGAAGCCGATCGACCACCTGCTGCGGGAGATGCAGAAGGCGAAGGCCCAGATGGCCCTCGTCATCGATGAGTATGGCGGGCTGGCCGGGCTGGTCACGCTCGAGGATCTGATCGAAGAGATCGTCGGCGAGATCGAGGATGAGGACGAACCGGAACCGATGGCGACCGAGGTCGAGATCGTTCCCGAGAGCGAGACGAGCTGCATTGTGAGGGGAGATCTCGAGGTCGGCAAGCTGGAGCGCCACTTCGGCGTCGAGCTGGCGGCCGATGACTTCACCACCGTCGCCGGGCTGGTGCTCAATGGCCTCGGCCACCTGCCGGAAGTCGGCGAGAACCTCGAGATCCATGGCCTGCGCTTTGCGGTGCTCGAGGCCGATGATCGGCGCATTTCACGGGTCCGGGTCGAAACCCTTCCCCCACCCGTCGTGGAGACACGGGAACAGTCCCGGGAGAATGGAAACCATCAGGAATGAATGAAAGCAATCAAGAACCAATGACGGAACCCGCGGCGGAGAGCCTTCCCCGCCGCGCCGGCTTTGTCGCCCTCGTCGGTCGTCCCAATGCCGGAAAGTCGACGCTGCTCAACGCACTGATCGGTGAACACATCGCCGCCGTCTCCGCCAAGCCGCAGACGACCCGGACCCACGTGCAGGGGATCATCACCACCGCGGAGGGGCAGATCGTCTTTGTCGATACCCCGGGCATCCATAAACCCGGCTATACGCTCAACCGGCGCATGATGGGACTGGTCGCCGACGCCCTCGCCCAGGTCGATCTGGTCCTGCTGATGTGTGACGCCAGCGCCAGCTTCGGCTCCGGCGACCGCTTCACGCTCGAACTGATTCGCGAGGCCGCCAAACCGACCTTCCTGCTTCTCAACAAGATCGATCTGCTCAAGGAGAAGGCGGCGCTCCTGCCGCTCATGGCCCACTACTCGCAGGAATATGAGTTCTGCGAGGTGATTCCGCTCTCCGCCCGCACCGGGGACAACCGCGACCTGCTCGTCAGCAAGATCTTCAAGTATCTGCCGGAGGGTGAACCGCTCTTTGATCCGGAACTCTTCACGACGGAGATCGAGCGGAACATTGTCGCCGAGCTGGTCCGTGAGCAGATCCTTCAGCAGACCCAGCAGGAACTGCCCTTCGCCACCGCCGTCCGCACTGAGCTGTGGGAGGAGGAGGGGCGGAATGTCAACATCCACTGTGTGATCTATGTCGAACGCGACTCGCAGAAGCCGATCATCATCGGGCGTGGCGGAGCCATGCTCAAAGAGATCGGCACCCGCGCCCGCCGGAAGATCGAGCGGCTGCTCGGCCGCCACGTCCGGCTCAACCTTTTTGTCCGGGTTCAGGAAGACTGGCGCAACGATCCACGCCTCCTCGATGAACTCGGGATCCAGGAAAAGTAGCAGTCATCTCCCCAGTTGAATCATCTATGAAAGTATGGCATTCGATCGAGGTTGAAATCGCCCGCGCCGCCGAATCGGCGGCGACGACCCAGCTCTGGGCCCACCAGACGACCGGTTTTGAAGTGTCGGAAGATCCGGCCCGCCCGGATGAGATCACGCTGCGCGCCTATTTCGATACCCCGCCCGACGCCGCGGCGATCCGCGCGGCGATCCTCAACGAGCTTGGCCACCAGGGTGTTCCGGCGACAGCGCTGCACCGGGTCGAGAGCCTGACGATCGCCGACCAGGACTGGCTGGCCGAGTGGAAGAAGGGCTACGAACCGGTCGAGATCGGGGAGCGTCTCCTGATCTGCCCGTCATGGA
>JBEAVZ010000527.1:0-6419 GCA_041160645.1 Acidobacteriota bacterium | reverse complement strand
CCCCCGTCAGCTCCCATGGTGGCCGAGCCGCCCGCGGCGCCCGTCGAACCGGTTGCGGCCACACCGCCGCCCCGCGTTGAACCGCCGGCCCCAACACCAGGCGGGACAGTCGTTCGCAAGCTTACTCCGCCCCCGCGGCCCATGCCAGCGCCGCCGCCACAGGTGGCGACCCGGACCCGGCCGGCGGCCCCTGGCCAGCCTGGCTCAGCCGGGCCTGGTGGACGATTCGACCGCTCCGCTCCGCCGCGCGATGGCCGTGATGCCCGCGACCCCGGACGGGAGCAGGGGCGGAACGTTCATATTCTTCCCTCCGGCGCCCAGCAGGTTAAAGTCTATATTCCACCCAAGGATCAGCGCCCCCAGGGACGCCACCAGAAGCGCAAGGAGCAGGAGGGGCAGCAGAAACAGATGCCAAAGCGGCACGGCGGCGGTGGCGGTGGCGGACATCACGCCGCTCCTTCCGCGCCGGTGGTCCCGGTCGAGTTGAAGCCGATCCGGCTCATCGAGGGAAGCACGGTCCGCGAGTTTGCGGAGAAGATCCAGGCCAAGCCGCGTGATCTGGTGACGCTTCTGATGCAGCGGGGCGTCATGGCCTCGATCAACCAGACGATCAAGCCGGAGATGGCGATCGAGATTGGTCGGGAGTACGGATGGGAGGTCTCCTTCGGCGACTTCGAAGACATGGTCATCGAGTCGGAGTTCGAGATTACACCGGAGGCGATGGAGGATACCGATCTCCGGGCCCCGATCATCACCGTCATGGGCCACGTCGACCACGGTAAGACCAGTCTGCTCGACGGCATCCGTTCGGCGCGGGTGGCCGAGGGTGAGGCCGGCGGCATCACGCAGCATATCGGCGCCTACTCCGTCGAAGTTCCCAATCACGACAACCCCTCCGAGTTGCGGCGGGTGGTCTTCCTCGATACTCCCGGTCACGAAGCCTTTACGCTTATGCGTGCGCGCGGGGCGCGTGTGACCGACATTGTCGTCCTTGTGGTTGCGGCCGACGATGGGGTCATGCCCCAGACTGTCGAAGCGATTGAGCACGCCCGGGCCGCCGGAGTGCCGATCATCGTCGCCATCAACAAGATCGACAAGCCGGATGCCAATCCGGAACGGGTCAAGAAGGAGCTGGCCGACCGCGGACTGCTCTGGACCGGTTGGAGCGGCGACACGGAGATGGTCGAAGTCTCGGCCAAGAAGCGGCAGAATATCGACGGACTGCTCGAGATGATCCTCCTCACCGCCGATATCATCGAATTGAAAGCCAATCCGACCCGCCGGGCGACGGGAACCGTGCTCGAGGCGAAACTCGACCGCGGCCGCGGCGCGGTGGCGACGGTTCTGGTCCAGAATGGAACGCTCCGTGTTGGCGATCCGTTCATTGTCGGCAATTTTTACGGCAAGGTTCGCGCCCTGATGAACGATCGCGGGGAGCGGGTCGATGAGGTTGGCCCGGCGATGCCGGTCGAGGTGCTCGGACTCGAAGGGGTTCCTTCCGCCGGAGATCAGTTCCAGGTGGTCGATGATATCTCAAAGGCCCAGCAGATCTCGAGCTATCGTCAGACCCACGCCCGCGCTGCCGCGCTGGCTCGCTCGGCCGCCCGTGGACTCGATCAGCTGCGAACGCAGCTCGAGGCCGGCAGGGTGCGCGAACTGCTCGTCATTCTCAAGACCGACGTGCAGGGTTCGGTCGAGGTTCTCAAGGATACGCTCATCAAGCTCTCGACCGACAAGGTCAAGGTGCGGATCATCCGTTCCGATGTCGGCGCGATCACCGAGTCGGATGTCCTGCTCGCCAGCGCGTCCCAGGCCACTGAATCGGGAGCGGTGACGGTGATCATCGGCTTCAATGTCCGTCCGGAGACGCGGGCGGAAGAGGTCGCCAAACAGGAATCGGTCGATATTCGGCTCCACTCGATCATCTACAAGGTCGAAGAGGAGATCCGCAGCGCGATGCTTGGCCTGATGGAGGCGACGAGCAAGGAGACGATCATCGGCAAGGCCGAGATCCGCGATGTCATCCGCGTTCCCAAGGTCGGCACCGTCGCCGGTTGCATGGTCATCAATGGCTACCTCAAGCGGACGGCCAACGCCCGCCTGATTCGCCACAATGTCGTCATCTTTGAGAGCCAGCTCGGCAGCTTGCGGCGCTTCAAAGATGATGTCGCCGAGGTCCAGCAGGGCTATGAGTGTGGTCTGACCCTCGAGCGGTTCAATGATTACAAGATCGGTGACGTAGTTGAGGCATACCTGATCGAGAAGGTCGCCCCGACGCAACTTTGAGGCGGGTTCAATGCAGCATCGACGAAACAGAGTGGCCGAGCAGTTCCGGGTTGAGATCAGCGCGATCCTCTCCCGTGAGCTGCGCGACCACATCCAGGGGCTGGTCACGATCACCGAGGTTCAGTTGAGCCCCGATCTGCGCCAGGCGCGCGTCCTCATCAGCCTCTTCGGAAGCGAAGAGCAGAAGGCGGCGACGCTGGCATTTCTGGAAGAATCGGTTGGACAGATCCGGCGGCTGGTTGGCTCCCGGATCCGTCTCCGTCATACCCCTGAACTCGTCTTTGTCCTCGATCGGGCGATCGAGGAGGGAGATCGGATGGTCAGGCTGATTGAGGAAGTGAGCCGCGAACTGCCGAAAGAGTAGCTTGAACAGTACCGGGAACGCACGGATTGGCCACTGACAGGGAAGGTCCTTATGCTTGGACAGGTCATCGAACTGATTGAAAAGCACGATCGATTCGCGATCACCTCTCACATCCGGCCAGATGGCGATTCCCTCGGTTCCTCACTTGCACTATGCTGGATCCTGAAAGGGCTCGGCAAGAACGCCGAGGTGATCATGCGGGATCAGGTCCCGCATGCTTACCTGCGGCTCCCCGGCAGCCAGGAGGTCCGGGTCGTCGACGATATCGATCGCGAGTATGACGCCGTCTTTGTGATCGAATGCAGCGACGTGACGCGCCCGGGCATTCCCAGCCTCGCCGACCAGTTTGTGGTCAATATTGATCACCATTCGACGACCGTTCTCTTTGGCAATCTGAACTGGATCGACGCGACTGCGGCGGCCGTCGGCGAAATGATCTACAATCTGGCCAAGGCGATCGGCGCGCGCGTCACCCCGGAGATCGCTGGTTGCGTCTATGCTGCGCTGCTGACCGACACCGGATCCTTCCACTTCTCCAACACCACCGAGCGAACCTTCAAGATTGCCAGCGAGCTGGTCCGCTATGGCGCCCAGCCAGCCAAGCTGTCACAAGCCATCTTCTACAACTACCCTTTTGCCAAGATTCAGTTGGTTGGTTCGGTTCTCTCGACGCTCGAGCGTGACGAGTCCGGGCGTATTGCCTGGATCCGCATGACGCGCGAGGCCATGGAGAGTGCTGGAGCTTCGGAAGAGGACTCCGACAACATCATCAACTATCCGTTGACGATTGGGGATGTCGAGGCCGTCGCCTTCTTTCGGGAGATGCCCAATTCGACCTACCGGATCAGTCTGCGCTCCAAGAATCGGGTCAACGTGGCGCGGGTAGCGGAAGAGTTTGGCGGTGGCGGGCACACCAATGCCGCCGGCTTTACCATCCAGGCCGATTTCAACCAGCTGAGCCACGAAGTGATTGAAAAACTGCGCGAGGCGGTCGAGGACGCTCCGCATGGTAGCGCCCGAGAGATCAAGCCCCGCTAATCTCGGCCCGTTGATCTTTTTAGTCGTCCCCCGCTAACGCAGCGCCAGCCCGGCCCGCACGACGATCAGGTGGTGACCCGGATCGGCAACCGCAAAATAGTCGTGTGCTTCTACTCTCAACCCCCGTCCATCTTTAAACCACCAGGTTACCCCTCCTCCAAAGTTGAGGCCACTGATCGCCGCCTGGCGAAAAATGAGTGAATATCCCCCGGTGACAAATGGGGCAATCCGGCCATTGTCGCCTCCGCGGCGCAGATGCCAGGAGAGATTTGGTGAGAAGACTCCCACCAGCGCCCCAACCGAGGCGGAAGGGAAGAGCATCCCGAGTTCGCCGCCGACGGCCAGGTTGCGGTAGACGAAGAGGTCGACTCCCCCAGCCAGCGAGAGGATCGTTCCGCCGCTTGTGGTCGTCCCGCCACCGGCAGAGAGGTAGCCATAATGGTCGTGGTCGCGGGAGTTCTGGGCTCTTCCCGGGCACGGCAGCAGCACGATGATGAGAAGCAGCAGGAGTAGGTATCCGTTCTTCAATTGAGTCGCTCCTGATCAGGGGGGCCGAGTTCGACCGGGCAGGGGCGTCGCTCGACGGACAAGGTGATGGTTGATTATGACGGTGGAAGGCCAAGTCCAGCTCAATCCGGACAGCATTTTCAACGCCGCGATTATTTCGTCAGGGCGAGCGCATTTGAAGAGGCGGGCCCGCCCGCCTCTGGTTCAAAAGGTGGCGGAAGCCTGAAATACGAGTGCCCTGATTATTTCTGACATTTTTCGGCCTCGGGTACGCGCAGCTTGGGCACTTGGGATGATTTCGTGATAATTTATCACTGCTAAATTTGGTGCTCTCAAATACGTAACAGAAAACTTGATCAAGATACAGACTGGCGAGATAAGCCATTGGGTGATGGCCATTTGACATGCAGGCCGAACAGCTGGCCGAACTGCTGCACTGTCTGGAGGTCGATCTGTGTTGGCTGGGGGGTGGCAGATAACTTGATGATGAATCCGATCAGAGGCTCTTTAATCCTTTTCGCGCTGATTCTCGCCCCGCTTCTGAGTGGATGCCGTGGGCGTGGACAAGACCCGACCGGGACGTGGACCGGGACCTTCAGGAATCCATCGGGAGAGCTGGTCGCCTACACGCTCGTCGTAACGGCGCCGGGGGGAGCTTATCAGGGAAGCTGGCAGAATGGCGAGGAGCTGATCCCGTCGACGGCCGGGGGCAGCTGGGATGGTCGGACGTTGCGACTGCCCTTCGACTACTATGATGGCGAGTTGGTCGTCACGATCGAGGGCGACCGCCTGCAGGGCGCCTTCACAAGGCAGTGGCAGCGCCAGTCGCTCATTCGTCAACTGGAGGGGCGGCGCGGGGCGCCGCCGACCGGTCGAGTCGCCGGCGGGCAGAGCCTGACGGGAGACTGGGTTCTCGCGGTTGGGGCGCCGCCAAATCAGCGTTACTGGCGGGCATCATTTCAACAGGAAGGGGCTGGCCTGCTCGGGACGCTCATCACGGTCAGCGGAGACTGGGGCAGCTTCACTGGCCGGGTCGACGGGGAGGAGTTTGCGCTGAGCCGGTTCGATGGAATCAATTCCCGTCTGTTGAAAGGGCGCGTGCGGGCCGATGGTCGTTTCGAGGGGATTGTCGATCTGGGGCTCTTCGATCCGGTCCGCCCGGTGGTCGGTGAGCGACTCGACCCGGGCAACCAGCAGAGCGTCGCCAATCTGCCCGATCCGGACAACTATACCCGGGTCGTCAACCCCGCCGAGCCCTTCCGCTTTGCTTTCCCAAGCCTCGCGGCGCAGATGGTCTCCTCGACCGATGAGCGTTTTCGCGACAAGGTGGTCGTCATCTCCATCACCGGCAGTTGGTGTCCAAACTGCCACGAGGAGTCTCCGCTCCTTCAACAGTACTATCAGAAATACGGGCCACGCGGACTGGAGGTGGTTGGACTCGCCTTTGAGTATACCGGTGAAGCGGACCGCGATCTCGAGCAGTTGCGCATCTTTGCCGCCCGACACCAGCTCACCTACCCATTGTTGCTCGCCGGAACTACCGATGACGGTGAGATCGGTCGGAAGCTGCCCCAGCTGGTCAACTTTGCCGCCTACCCGACGACGATCTTTGTCGGACGTGACGGACTGGTCCGGCGTATTCACACTGGATTCGAGGGGAGAGCAACCGGAGAGCGCCATCGGCGCCTCAAAGCGGACTACGAGGCGCTCATCGAGCAGCTGCTCAGCGAGTAGCCTTCCCGCCGGCGCTTTATCGAGCGAAATCGGCTCCCCCGCCAAGGTGGCCGGTCAGCGCCATAATAGTCGACCGGCACTGACGGCGAGTTCGATTCTCAGAACAATCAGCGATCAGGATAGTTTGGCGCGGGACGATCAACCTGACCTGAAAGACTGACGACAGATAGTTAAAACTGACCCTGACCAGCGACTGGCAGGGGAGAACTGGCAGCAATACTGACAAGTAATACGGACAAGTAATACTGGAGGAAAAGCGAATGAAGGATAGAATTAATCGCCGTGATTTTATCAGGCAGAGCGCGGCCACCGGAGCAGCGCTGGGGCTTGGGGCCAACAGTGTGCGAGGGGCGGTCTTCAACTATCATCGGGCCAACACTCCGGCCGAGAAGATCAACATCGGGTTTATCGGGGTCGGCGCGCGCGCCCACCAGGTCATGGGTGACATCCTCGGCATGCCGCAGTTCGAAGTGGTCGGTCTCTGTGATGC
>JBEAVZ010000526.1:0-3329 GCA_041160645.1 Acidobacteriota bacterium | reverse complement strand
GGACTGGCTGCTCTTCCTGCTGATGGGGGGGATCGGACTGGTCGCCAACCAGGGTTTCTACTACCTCGCCCTTGCCCGCGTCGGAGTCGGCTATGCACTTCTCTTCCAGTACCTCTCGCCGGTCTTCCTGATGGCCTACGGACTGCTGACGCGCACCGAGCGGATGACGACCGGCAAACTGCTCGCCGCGGGCACGGCGATCGGTGGTTGTGCGCTGATGGTGCTTGGCAACGAGGGAGGCCTGGCTGGCGCCTCGCTCTCTGGCACCCTCTTCGCGCTGGGGTCGGGTGTCGGCTTCTCGTTCTACGCCATTCTCGGCAAGAATCTGCAGGGACGCTACTCGACCATCGACATGATGATGCTTGCCTTCACGATTGCCGCCCTGATGTGGGCGCTCATCAATCCAGTCTGGTCACTTCCCTGGGGTTCGTACGATGGCTCGACCTGGCTCTTCTTCATCTATCTGGCAACCGTCGCCACGGTAATTCCCTTCGGCCTCTTTCTCTTCAGCCTGCGCTATCTCGAAGCAAGCCGAAGCAGCCTCACCTCGATGATCGAACCAGTCGTGGCGGCGATGGTCGCCTGGAGCTGGCTGGGGGAGGTTCTCAGCACGACCCAGATTCTTGGTGGATTGGCCGTGCTGCTCGGCATCATCCTGCTGCAGGCCGAGGCGCTGCTGCGCCGGCGACAAGCCGCCCGAAGCTGAGTCAGGGCTGAGTCAGGGTCGTTTCTCGATCCGCCGGCCATCCGGGCGAGGTTCGCGATTGCTGGCCGGAGGGAGTGCGCGCCCGGCAACAATCCAGGGCAGACTGGCCCGCTCACTGAAGACGCTGGCCCGCAAGGCGGCCAGGGCCCCCTTGTTGAGAAGTGATCGGTAGTACCAGATCGCGACCCCCGGAAGCCGCCGCTGGCGCACGATCTCGACCATCCGCACCAACTCCCCAACCGTCGGATTGGTGCTGTCGATGCCCGGAACAAATCCATCCAGCGTAGTCACCGCCGCAATCTGTCGATTCAACTCGGCTTCGAACTGAGCACTGTCACGGCGATAGATCTGGGGCATGACCAGATCAAGGGCCCCCTGCGCGACCCAGACCGGGTACTCCTGGACAAAGTTGACGTATGAATAGGGATAGACAATCGGGGCATTGCTGACTAGCTGACGGGCCGAGGCCCGCCTGACCCTTTGACGAAGCTCGAGAATGAATCGATTGATCTGCTCCGCCCGCCACCTCATCCAGAACGGATCAGTGGGATCGGGACGGCTGGAGTCGCCAGTCACCTCCCGATAGGCGCTCAGTGTATGCTCATCGTAGCCACAGTCGAGCTGGGGATATCTGGCCCGGTCGAACTGGACGCCGACCACCGGGTAGCTGCGGGAGACCTCTTCGACCAGTTGAAAGAGGAATTCCTGGACATCCGGACGGGTGTGGGACATCCAGTAGAAGAGCCCCCCGGGCGCGGTAAATCCTGTCAGACCGGCCCTGGTTCTCGCCAACCACTCCGGATGACGATCAAAGAGCGGTCCCTGGCCGCCAACTCCGGGATGATAGCCGCTGTATCCGCCGATAAATCCGTACTCAAACCAGGCCATGACGACGATCCCAACCCTTGACGACTCCTCGATCACCTCCGCGAGGGGATCCCGCCCGACATACTCCGGATCGATCGATAAGCCGGACTCCCGGGCAAAGACGCCACTCGGCCAGAGCGGATAGCCACGGGACCAGACATTGACCAGCACCAGATTGAAGTTGGCCGAGGCCAGCTGTTCGAGCGTTGAACGGATCTCCTGGCGGGAGACCAGTGAGCTGCGATCCAGCCAGACGGCCCGAATCTCGACCGATGCCGGAGCGACCTCGCGACCACCGACCGGCCGGACGCCAAGCAGCAAGATCACTCCGGCCAGCAGACCGGCCGCAAATTGCCTCCGCATATTCAACCTGCACCTCCCGTAAATTTCGCCTTGGCCTTACTCCCGGGAAGCCCGCCGGGTCAGCGCGTCGGCGTGGCGCCCCGCTCAACCAGGCGGATCTCAAAGAGCTTCGGCCAGAGTTTGCCAGTCACAAAGAGTCGATCTCCTGCCTCGTCGTAGGCAATGCCATTGAGCACGTCAGCCCCCCGGAGACGATCCTGCGTCGGGAGTAGCCCCGCCAGATTGACCCAGCCGGTCACCTGCCCGCTCTGCGGATTGATCCGTACCAGGCGGTCGCTCTGCCAGATGTTGGCCCAGAGATCGCCCTTCACAAATTCAAGCTCATTGAGGAGATTGACCGGACGATCTTCATCGCGAACATCCACTTCACGCTTTTGATCGAGCGTCTCCGGGTCCAGAAACCGCAGCCGATTGGTGCCATCGCTCATTATCAGCTGCTGGCCATCGTCCGTCAGCCCCCAGCCCTCGCCGCGATAGTTGAAGGTTCGTTGCAGCTGGAAACTGTCCTGATCGTAGATGAATCCAAGCCGTGACTGCCAGGTCAGCTGGTAGAGTCGGCGATTGAAGAGCGCCAGCCCCTCGGCAAAGTAGGTCTCCGGGACATCGAAGCGCTGCCTGACCTCGCCCGTCACCAGATCAACCTTGCGGAGTGATGATTGCCCATTGAGCCCGGTGCTCTCATAGAGGAAACCATCGTGATAGAGCAGTCCCTGGGTAAAGGCTCGCGGATCGTGCGGGTAGACGTTGACCACTTCAAATCTGTAATTGACCACCCGAACGGGAGCCTTGAACTGCGGCGTCTGGCTCTCGGCTGGAGTCTCACCCCGCAACGCCTCGCCGTTCCGGCAGGCCAGTCCACTGGCGGAAAGCATCAGGAGACCGAGGGGAAGCAAAAGTTGGATCAAGCGTCGCTCAAGCCCAGCTTTCGACCGAGCTAAATTTACCCTGCCTGGCTTTTGTGCTAGGATGCGAGAGTTAATCAATTGGCAATCCATTTTCGTAATCAGGAGATTCAATGTCGGAAAGTACCTGCCTTTTTTGTCGGATTCTGTCTGGCGAAATCCCATCCACTAAGGTCTATGAGGACAGACTGGCTTATGCCTTCAACGACATCGATCCTCAGGCCCCAAACCACATATTGATCGTTCCCAAAGAGCACATCGATTCGCTCAACGATGTTTCGCAGGTTGATGAGCCGTTGCTTGGGCATCTCCTCCGCCTTGCCCCAAAGGTCGCCAATCAGGTTGGGTTCGCGGAGTCAGGATTTCGCACTGTGCTCAATACCGGAAGCGACGGTGGACAGTCGGTCGATCACCTGCACCTGCAGGTGCTCGGCGGTCGATCACTCAACAGGCCACCCCGTTAGTCCACGGGTGACCAATCGCCACCTCCC
>JBEAVZ010000509.1:0-4447 GCA_041160645.1 Acidobacteriota bacterium | reverse complement strand
ATTGATCTCCTGCTGGTATGACCCGTACACCCCGAAAATAAGATCGCCCTTCCAGCGCTGGATTGCCACCGGCGATGTCAAGATTTACTCAGTTTTACAAGATCGCTGACACTGTGACGACGACGGTGCTCTCGAGTGTCGCGCAGACGGTTCCGGCGGTGCTTGCCGCCCGCGGGGTGACGTCGCTCGACTTCATCCGCACGACTCACGTGGTCGAGTTTCTGAACTACGCTAACAATGACGGCCTCTGCACGACCAACGAGATGTGCTTCGTCGCGCTGGGTGAGGGACTCGTCAGTGACTACGCGAAGACTAATCAACCAGGCTTCCAGCAGGGTTACGACCAGCTGACGGATAACAACGACAACCTCGACATCACGCTCGCGGTGGTCCGTGGTGAACAGCAGCTGAAGAACCTCTGCGGGCGTCTGACCAACTCGCGGAACTCGACCTCGAGCGCGATCATCAGCGGAGCGACGCCGAACTATGATCCGGCGGCCAATCCGCAGGAGAGCCGGACGGAGTGGAGCAAGCTGACCCCCAACTACCTCTACTTCACCTTCCAGGGTGCGCTGTGCGAGTGCCAGGGCAACAAGTCGGGTCCGTTGGATTATGGCCAGCAGAATAACCAGTCAGGTGGTGGGAGCAGCGGGCCGAGCCAGATCTAACCGACTAGTCTTTGTCAAAACATTTCTCACAACAAAAAAGGCACTATCCGCAGATAGTGCCTTTTTTGTTGTGAGAGATGTTCCTATTTGCCCAGTCTTCCCTGCATCTGGTAGATCCATTTCAGGGCGTAGTTCATCAAAAGTTCACCGGCTCCGACCTCGACGGGAGCAACCTGATTGTCTGCTCCGTAGCCGCCTTCGGCCGCCGCCTCGATCGTCGGAAAGTATTGGTGATAGCCATTGCAATAGCCGAAGAAGAAGAGATTTTTGACCCGTGCCCGCTCGCGGAGCCGGATCGCGTGCTGGGAGAAGAACTCGCCTGACCCGCCGACGAGAGCAATTTCGCCATTGAGCAGGGCGACGGTCAGACGCGGACGGATGCCGTTGGCGTATTCATCAATGAAGTTCGGAATAAGTTCGGGAAAGAACGCGTTCTCGTAGAGGCGCCGCACCACCGGATTGGCGAGGTCGGTTCGCGACGAGAACTTGAAGCGATCCTCGCGAACCGTCAGGGAGACCTGGGGGGAGTCGGCCTGTGGTGAGTTTATTGGTTGAAGACTCCTGGCCAGCTGAATAACCTCCCGGGCGAGGGCGAGACCGTAACCTTGCGGATCCCGGCCCGCTCCTCGTGAGGAGCCCGGATTGACCGAGAGGTCGCCGGCTGCTCCATTAAAGAAGACGGTCGTCCCGCCAAGCTCCTTCGATACTTCAGTTTTGAGATGGCCAACATAATCGGCCGAAAACTTGAGGAGTGAGGATGGAAGCATGGTCGGATGGGCTGCGAAGTTGACGACGGTGGCAATGGTCTGGCCATTCAGATCCGTGACCTTCAGGATGGCCAGCTGCTGGTCGACCGGCTTTGGGTCAAACTTGCTGTGGCGGTTGCGGTTGAGATCCGCAACCATTTGCGCCGCGGTGGTGAGTCGAGCCTCGACACGCCGCCGGTCGGCTTCGAGGATGGCGGCGACGATCTTCTCCTCCAGTTCGTGGTAGTAGCGGATGGTCGCGTCGAATTTGCCGCGTCCCTGCCCAGGCTGATCGGTCAGTTCAAGGACCGGTCCGTGGTGGGTGTGAGAGCCAGCGATGAAGGAGTGTCTGATGCCGGCCTGGCTGAGGATCCGTTCCCGGATCGACTGCAGCGAGGCCTCGGACGGTGACCGACCAAGATCGAGCCCGACCAGGGCCAGCTTCTCGTTTCCAAACTCGAGCACGAGGGCGTCAGCGTAGAGCGGATCGAGAGTCCCGGTCGAGAGGGCATCGTGGCGGTCTCCATAGCCCCACATTGGCACTGGCACGCTTGGCGTAATATTGGCGCGCGCCGCCCCGGCCCTCAGGACGGTTCTGGTGGTGACCGGCTGGGCGACGACCACCGCCACGGGCAACGTCCCGGTAACAATGCTTGCCAGAAACAGCAGGATAAGCGGGCGGATCTTCAATTTCACCATCATTATTCGCTCTCCAGTCCAGCCATTCGTTCAAAGATCCGGGCGAGGCTCTGCGTCCCGTCGTCGCCGCGTCCTTCCCCCTGGATAACCGAGAAGAGTTGGTGGCCAAGGGCCGTGGTCGGGAGCGGGGTATGGTTTTCGTAGGCGGCGTCGAGCACCAGTCGAAGATCCTTCTGCTGGAGTCTGACCATAAAGGCTGGTTTGAAGTCACGGTCGATGATCTTCTTTCCGAGAACCTCGAGGGCCCACGAGTTGGCCGCGCCGCCGGTGAGCGCCTGGTGGAGTGTCGGGAGGTCGAGTCCGGACTTGGCGCCAAAGGTGAGCGCCTCGCAGACGGCGAGCAGATTGCCGACGACAAGGATCTGGTTGCAGAGTTTGGCTGCCTGTCCATTGCCCGCCGCGCCGAAGTGGCTGATGCGCCGCCCCATCGCTTCGAGGACCGGGCGGGCCTTCACGAGCGCCTCCTCCGCGCCGCCGACCATGATTGTCAGCGTCCCCTCGATCGCTCCTTTCTCGCCGCCCGAGACCGGAGCATCGAGCCAGTGAAGCCCCCTTGCGGCGGCCTCAGCCGCCAGCTCGCGGGTCACGCGCGGGGAGATGGTGCTCATGTCGATGATGATGCTGCCCGGTTTCGCGGTCGCAAAAATCCCCTGCTCACCGCGCACCACCGCCTCGACGTCCGGAGTGTCGGTGACCATGGTGATGATGATCCCGCTCGCAGCGGCAACCTCGGCCGGGGTCGTCACCGCCCCGACCACTCCCAGTTCGCTATTCTGAACGGCAAAGTCGCGGGCCTTGCCGGGGCGGCGGGTGGCCACGGTCAGTCTGAATCCCGCCCGCAGCAGGTTGCGGGCCATTGGTTGGCCCATGATGCCGAGGCCAATCAGGCCAACGCCAATCTGGCCAACGCCAATCTGGCCAGCATTTGTCTCTGTCATGGTCTATTCTCCTGGCGGGGGACCGTCAGACCGGTACCCCGGCGATTGATTATGGTTGGGGGGAGGGAAAAGGGGTCGACGAGATGTCATCGACCCGCAATCATTTGCCGGTGGGCGCTGAATGATCTTCCAAGATCCGCAACGAGCCGGTTGTGGAGTTCCTGCATCTGCCGGTAGATCGCGACCCGGTGCTGATCTGGTCTGGTTCGGGTGCTCTCGTTGAGGCTGACATAGCGGTCGCCGATCGATTGGATCGTGGTCGAGCCACCCGTCGCTTCGCCATCATTTTGCGCGACCCAGACCGCCTGCAGCGCCGCTCCGAGCGCCGCTCCCTCTTCACTGTCCACGCAGACAACCTCGGCGTTGAAGACATCGGCCATGATTTGACGCCAGACCGGATTGCGCGCTCCACCGCCAGTCGCCCGAATCTCCCGCGGAGATAGGCCCAGTTCACGCAGCCGGTTGAGGCCATAGTTCAGCCCCAGTGTCGTTCCTTCCATGGCGGCCCGGGCAAAGTGGGGGATGGAGAAGGTCTGGTCACGCAGGCCGAAGTAGACTCCGGTGCCGTCGGGGACATTTGGCGTTCGCTCCCCCTCGAAGAAGGGAATGAGCAGCAGACCGTCATTGCCCGCCGGGACGCTGGCCGCGGCGCTGCTCAGCTCGGCGTGCGAAAGGGAGAATCGCTCGCGCACCATCTCGGTCGCCACCGTCACATTCATCGTGCAGATGAGCGGCAGCCAGTAGCCGGTCGAATCGCAGAACGCGGCAACCTCGCCGCGCGGATCGATCACCGGTTCTTTGCTGTAAGCATAGATCGTCCCCGAGGTTCCCAGGCTGACGGTCACTACCCCGGCGTGGAGATTGCCCGTCCCAATGGCGCCCATCATGTTGTCTCCGCCACCGGGGCTCACCAGGACCTGGTTCGACAAACCCCACTCGGCCGCCAGTTCCGGTCGGAGCACTCCGATCGGTCGATCAGGAGCGACCAGTTCAGGGAGGCGACTGCGCAACGTCGGATCGAGTTGATCGACGACCGTGTCTGACCACTGCCGCCGCCGAACATCGAGCAGGGCGGTTCCCGAGGCATCACCGCACTCCATGCAGTGGCGCCCGGTCAGAAAGAGGTTGAGGTAGTCGTGAGGCAGGAGAATTCTGGCCAGTCGGGCGTAGTTCTCCGGTTCATGCCGCTTCATCCAGAGGATCTTTGAGGCGGTAAAACCAGCGGGAATGCCATTCCCAACCAGATCGATCGTCTTCCCGAGCCCACCGAGCCGCTCGATCAGCTCTTCACACTCGGCCGTCGTGCTGGTGTCGCACCAGAGTTTGGCGGCCCGGATGACCTGGTTCTCCTGATCGAGCGCGACAAAGCCGTGCTGTTGTCCGGAGACCCCAATCC
>JBEAVZ010000471.1:0-2809 GCA_041160645.1 Acidobacteriota bacterium | reverse complement strand
GACTCGATCCCCGCCCCGCCACGTCAAAGCTCGATCAGCCGGGGGGAGAGTGTGGGCGGCGCGCCCGCTCAGTCGAGTCCGGGGCTCTGGGAGCGGCTGACCAGCCTGGTCAGTGAGGTCTGGCAAGGATGGCAGGCGCGGGAGAGCACGAAGAGTGAGGCGAGCGCAACGGGGGAGAAGGCGAGGGAGCGGCCACGAGCGACGCCAGCTCCTCCGATCCGCGCGAGTCCGACGCCGGCCGAGCGGCGGGAGGTGGTGGCGACTCCAGTGACGAGCGAGCCGCTGCGCGTCAGCCGGGGCGAGACGACCGGTTTCTATCTCGAAGTTTGCGAGAAGTCCGGCCTGTTGCCGATCGAGGGAACTTGTCGCACGACGCGGCGTCGCTTCACATTTGGTCGCGAGCCAGTCAACTTCTGCGCTCCGGGCCATCACCGCTGAGACGAGCGTGGGCGAGAATAGCGAGCACCTCCTCATCGGAGACCTGTGAGAAGTCGTCATACCAGAGACCGATGGCCTGGAGGTCGGGCGGCGTGAGCAGACAGATAACCTGGACACGTGGATCGAGTTGATCGAACTCCTGACAGGTCTCCGGGGCGGCGACGGGAACCGCGACAATGATCTGGTGTGGATCGTGGGTGAGAAGCACGGTTACGGCCGCCCGCATGGTCGCCCCCGTCGCCAGACCATCATCGACGAGGATAACGATCTTCTCGTGTGGATTGGGACCTGGTCGACCGTCCCGGTAAAGCTTCTCCCGTCGTTGCCGCTCAAGCTCTTCGCGGGCGACGACGCGGTCAATATCCTCCGCGGTGAGGCGGCCGGCAGAGACGATCTCATCATTCAGCACACGGACTCCGTTTCTGGTCAGCGCTCCAAAAGCAAGCTCCTCCTGACCCGGCACACCCAGCTTGCGCACGATGAGCAGATCGAGCGGCGCGCCCAGCGCCGCGGCGACTGGCGCGGCGACGGGCACGCCACCGCGCGGGAGGGCGAGGACCAGCAGGTCACGGCGCCCCTGATAGGAGGCG
Organism: Acidobacteriota bacterium; assembly: GCA_041160645.1. Classification (GTDB taxonomy): domain Bacteria; phylum Acidobacteriota; class Blastocatellia; order RBC074; family RBC074; genus CAIOZW01. Next base: position 1,781 of record JBEAVZ010000471.1, on the reverse strand, counting down.
AGCCGCCGGGCCAGCTCCTGACCGGCCTCCTCGCGATTGGCAAATCTTCTGTGCATCATCTCTCCTCCCTGACCAAAGAAAGACTGGGGATCGCCCCTTCCGGGCACTGGTGAGCGGCCGGCCAGCCCGCGGGAGAAAGACCAGCCCCTTCCCCGCCGGCAGATCCGGCGATACGGACTGCGCTCACCAATTCCCTGTCACCAATGCCCTTGCATCGAACCGGACACTCGATTACCTTCAAGTCTCCACCAGGCGGAACACCACTATATTACAAGGAGAGTATGGTTATGAGCGAGAAGGTTGCATCGCGTCACGGGCGGCTGGCCATCAGAATCGCCGTGGTCCTGATCGTTATGCTGGTTGGCGGATTCGCGCTCCTCGGGCTGTTGCCGATCGCCGCGGATCTACCGGCGGCCGGGGCGAGCATTGGCAGTCCGGGGGGTGGCGGACTTCGCCGCGCTTTTCCGGAGATGAACCAGCGAACCGGCAATCCGACGACGACGCCGAAGGTCGAACTGGGGAGACTGCTCTTCTTCGATCCGCTTCTCTCGGGCGACAACACCCAGTCATGCGCGACGTGCCACCATCCCGACCTTGGCTTTAGCGATGGCCGCATCGTGTCGATGGGGGTTGGCGGGAGCGGTCTTGGGCCGGACCGGAGTGGTGGAAAAGCGACGCGCCGCAACTCGCCGACATTGTGGAACGCGGCCTACAACTTCAAACTCTTCTGGGATGGGCGGGCCAACGATCTCGAGGACCAGGCGCGGGGGCCGATCACCTCTCCGGATGAGATGAATCAGGATGCGGCGGAGCTGGTCCGGGAGCTGAAGGCGATTCCCGCGTATGTGCGACTCTTCGATGAGGCGTTTGGCGGGCAGAATGGCGCGGCGGTCACCTTCGACAATGTGACCATGGCGATCGGGGTCTTTGAGCGGACGCTGGTCAGCCAGCAGTCAGCCTTTGATCGTTACGCCGCCGGTGACGCCAACGCGCTGACCTCCGCCCAACGGCGCGGGCTGACGCTCTTTCGATCACTGAAGACGCGATGCTTCGAGTGCCACGGGTTCCCAACTTTCGCCAATCCCGACTTCAAGGTGATCGGCGTGGCGCAGTTGCCAGACCAGGCGGCGGATGCCGGGCGCGGCGAGATCGCCGGCGGCGATCCCTATCGAAACGCCTTTAAAGTTCCGACTCTCCGCAATGTCGCCCTGACGGCTCCGTACATGCACAACGGACGGTTCCAGACCCTCGAGGAGGTGGTGGCCTTCTATGCCGCGGGGGGCGGCAAGGGCGCCGGGCTCGACCTGCCAAATCTCGACGATAAGGTGCGCCAGTTCACCCTCTCAGACCAGGAGCAGCAGGATCTGATCAGTTTCCTGCACGCGCTGACCGACGAGTCGGCCAAGCCGGAGATACCGACAAGCGTGCCCTCTGGCCTGCCGGTCGTTCCCCATCTCATGGCGAAGGCAAAGGGGACGAATGTTCCGGCGCCGTCGGCCCCGACAGCAAAGGCCAAAGCCGCATCGCGTTTGCCGAAACTCTGGCGAATCAAACCCGGCGAGTCGATCCAGGCGGTTCTCGACCAGACCGTCCCGGGGGACACGATCGAGGTTGAGCCGGGAACCTACCGCGAATCGCTGCTCATCGACATCGACCGGATCACCCTCCGCAGCCTCAATCGTGACGATGAGCGGGCAATCCTCGACGGCGGAAATGAGCTGACCGACGCGGTGATCACCTCGAGCCACGATTTTACGATCGAGGGTTTTGCGATCAAGGAC
>JBEAVZ010000285.1:0-2589 GCA_041160645.1 Acidobacteriota bacterium | reverse complement strand
TGGTCGGGGCGCTCCTCTGCGAACCCATCGACAGCGCCTGCGCCGCCGGCGTAATCTTCTTCAATAACGTCGGTTATCTCGGTATGTGCGGACATGGGACGATCGGTCTCATCGTCACCCTCGCCTACCTGGGACGGATCGGGCCTGGCGAGCACTTTATCGAGACTCCGGTCGGGCGAATCTCGGCCCGGCTGCACGAGTCGGGAGAGGTCTCCGTCTTCAACGTGCAGAGCTACCTCTACCGTGAGAGCGTGACGGTCGATGTTCCCGGCATAGGTCCTGTCACGGGCGACATTGCCTGGGGCGGGAACTGGTTCTTTCTGATCGAGGAGCACGGCCAGGCGCTAAGCCTCGACCGGGTGGATGAATTGACCGACTTTACCTCGCGAATCATGGCGGCGCTGGCTGCGGCTGGAATCACCGGTGAAGGTGGGCAGCTGATCGATCACATCGAACTGTTCGGTCCGCCATCACATCCTTATCTCGACAGCCGTAACTTTGTGCTCTGTCCCGGGAAAAGCTATGACCGGTCACCCTGCGGAACCGGCACGAGCGCCAAGATGGCCAGCCTCCACGCCTCCGGCAAACTCCATCCCGGTCAGATCTGGCGACAGGAGAGCATTGTTGGCAGCGTCTTCGAGGGATATGTGACGATGCGCGATGACCGCGTCTATCCAACCATCAAAGGCACCGCTTATGTCAACGCCGAGTCGACGCTCATTCTCGATGAGCGCGATCCATTCTGTATGGGGATTCGGCGATGAGTGTCGACTCGTTCGATCTGCTGATCGTTGGTGGAGGAATAGTCGGGGCGGCCTGCGCCCTCGAGGCTGTTCAGGCTGGGCTGACGGTCTGCGTCTGTGAGCGTGGCGTGGTTGGAGGAGGGGCAACCGCGGCGGGGATGGGCCATCTGGTTGTGATGGACGACTCGGAGGCCCAGTTTGCACTCACGAGCCGGTCGCTGGAGCGGTGGCGCGAGCTGGCGGCTGTCCTGCCCGACGAGGGCGAATACCTCGCCTGCGGCACTCTCTGGGTTGCCGCGGATGAGGAGGAGATGGCCGAAGTCGAGCGAAAGCGCGACTTCTACGCCGCGCGCCGGGTCAGCGTCGAGGTGCTCGACGAGAAGCAGCTGGCTGACGCGGAGCCCGGGCTCCGCCCCGGGCTGGCCGGTGGATTGCTGGTACCGGAAGACGCGGTTGTCTATTCGCCGGTAGTCGCGCGATTCCTGCTCGATCGGGCGATCGAGTCCGGGCTCGAGCTGCGCGAGGGGACGACCGTGGCGACTATCCATCCGCGGGGCGTCCTGCTGGCTGACGGCACGGCGATCGCTGCCGAAAGGGTGGTCAATGCGACGGGCAGTTGGGCGCCCGAATTGACGCCTGGGATTCCGGTGCAGCGGCGGAAAGGACACCTGGTCATCACCGATCGTTATCCGGGTTATGTCAGCCACCAGTTGATAGAACTTGGTTACCTGAAGAATGCCCACGCCGTGAGCAGCGACTCCGTGGCCTTCAATGTTCAACCGCGCCGAACCGGACAGGTCCTGATCGGTTCATCGCGGCAATTTGGTGTTGACGATCCGGTCATCGAGACACGCATGCTCCAGTGGATGCTCGGGCGGGCTGTTGAATATATGCCGGGACTGGCTGGACTTTCGGTGATCAGAACCTGGACCGGTTTCCGCGCCGCCACTCCGGACAGCCTCCCATTGATCGGACCGGTCGAGGTCGATGAAGGGACACTCTGGCTCGCGACTGGTCATGAGGGGCTGGGCATCACCACCTCGCTTGGCACGGCGGAGATTCTGGTCGATCAGCTTCTGGGCCGCGCTCCCAATATTCCTTGTGCGCCATACCTTCCCACCCGCTCCGTACGGGAGGAGCTCCATCATGCCTGAGACAGTGACGATCATAATCGATGGCCAGGCGACCCAGGTCGAAGTTGGCACCACTGTTGCCGCGGCAGTGCTCAATTCTGGCCGGCCAGTCCTGCGGCGTTCGGTTGCCGGCGCACCACGGGGACCACTCTGTGGCATGGGCATCTGCTTTGAATGTCGGGTCGAGATAGATGGAATGGCCCATTCCCGCAGCTGCCAGATCCATTGTCGAGCCGGGATGGAGGTGCGGACCGATGGCTGAAGCTCTGGTTGAGCATGACATCTGCATCATTGGGGCCGGTCCGGCCGGGCTGGCCGCCGCTGCCGCGGCCCTCGAACGCGCCCCGGCCGTGACGATCGTCGATGACAATCCGCAGCCGGGCGGGCAGATATGGCGGAGCGACCTGCGGAAGGGGAGCCACCCCGAACTGCGGACGCTGCAGCGGCAGCTCCCGCCGGAGCGGATCCGCTGGGTCACCTCCGGGGCGGTCGTCGCCGCTCCCCAGCCCGATCGGCTGCTCGTCGAGACGGTCGAAGGTCCCCGGTTGCTCGGCTACCGGCGCCTCATTCTGGCGACAGGGGCCCGCGAACGCTTTCTGCCCTTTCCCGGCTGGACCCTGCCCAATGTGACCGGGGTGGGGGGACTCCAGGCCTTGGTCAAAGGCGGGCTGGAGATTGCCGGCCGGCGCGTGGTCATCGCTGGCAGTGGTCCG
>JBEAVZ010000462.1:0-10175 GCA_041160645.1 Acidobacteriota bacterium | reverse complement strand
GATCGAAGCCCTGACTCTCGGGTGAGTTGGCGGCGTCGCCGAGGTGCCATTTGCCGACGTGGAAGGTCAGATAGCCTGCGGCGTGGAGCAGTTCGGCGATCGTCGTCTCGTCGCTGCCCAGGTTGTGGATGGTCGCCGGGGGGATGAGCCGGTTCTTTGAGCGGGCAGCCTCGGCATCACGCCCGACCGAGCCCTCGCGCCAGATCGTGAAGTTGAGCCGGGCGGCGTGCTTGCCGGTCAGAATTGCCGCGCGGGTTGGCGAGCAGACCGGCATGGCGTAGGCCTGGGTGAAGCGCACCCCCGCGCGGGCGAGCCGGTCGAGATGCGGTGTCTCATGCAGATCAGCGCCGTAGCTCCCCAGATCGGCCCAGCCGAGATCATCAGCGAGGATAAAGACGATGTTGGGCCGGGCCGGAGTCTGGGCCAGCGCCCCGAGGGGGCTTAAGAAAAGAATCAGACCACCAAGACAGATCAGCATCAATAACTGGCGCATGGTTTCCCCTCCCGACTATTCGTAACTTTTGCCAGACGACTCGACGGCCGTCTCGCCGCACTCCGTGCGAAAGCGGCGCAGGTCGGCCCGCAGCGTATCGGCGAAGAGGCCAATGTCGCCTGAATGGACGATCAGGTTGACCCCGGCCTGCGCCCAGCGGATCTCATCCTCGATTCCCCACCAGTAGTGGACACCGGCTCCAACCTGGTGGGCGCGCGCCCGGCGAATGATCGTCTGGATCGCCTCCTCGAAGCGTGGATGCGACCACTGCTCGGGAATCCCCAGGTTGCAGGATAGATCGTGGGGACCGACCTGAACAGCATCGACGCCCGGAACCGCGAGCAGCTCGTCGAGCGCGGCGATGGCCGGCTCGCTCTCGATGTTGATCAGCAGCAGATTGTTGGCGCAGCGCTGGTCGATGTACTGCTGCAGCGCCGGATCCAGAATGCGCTCGCCGCGCAGCACCTCTGCGAGGACCTGGCCCTTGAGTGGCCGCAGCTTGACCGCGCCGCGCAGCCGCTCGACCTGCTCGACCGTCTCGATGTAGGGCGCGAGAACTCCGCAGGCGCCGTTGTCGAGCGCGACCGTCGCCTCGTATGGATCGGGCGAGGGGATGCGGACGATTGGCGGCAGCCCCAGCGCGCGGTAGGTCTGACACATCCAGGCCAGCGTCGTCCGGTCGATCGCGATATGCTCGGTATCGATGAAGACGAAGTCGGCGCCGGTCGATTTGACTGCCGCCGGCCAGTGGGGTGACGTTGACGCGATCATCGTGCCGTAGACGCGACGACCAGAATGGAGCGCTTCTTTCAGTTCCTGTCCAGTCATTTTCTGATCAGCCAGACCTCCGCGACCTGGGTTCCACGACCGGCGGCCCGACTGCCGGGCGCCTGGGTCCAGGCCAGATTGAGCTCGCCACCGGCGGTCGCCGCGGCGGGAATGTCGAATTCGAGCGGACGCAGCTCCCGCTTCATGAGCGGATGGATCTCGAACCGTTCGTTGGCGACCAGCCTGATCGGGATCTGACTGGTCGCGCTGCCATAGACGACCCGCACGCGGTAGGCGGCATGCGGATCGAGTCCGGTGTAGCGCATTCGCAGCGGCACATCATAGTATGATTCGGCGATATCCCACCAGGAGCGCCGTCCAAAGGGCTGAAATCCAACCCCGCTCAGCGTGATCTCCCCCTGGCGCGCCGCCGGATCTCCATCGAAGAGTCCAACCATGCTGACGACGCTCGATTCGAGCTGCGCGGGGTCGTTAGCGAAGCCGGGGCCGCGGACGAGATGCGGCTGGCGGGTCAGATTGCCGAGGTCGTCATAAAAGCCGCCCGGGCCGGGATTGGTCCAGTCGACGATCGCGGCGATCTGCCGCAGCCGCTCCGCTTCGCTCTCGACCCGCCGGATCTCATGGAAGCGCTGTTTCAGCCAGAGCCGGTCGTTGAGCGGAAAGTCGATCGTCTCGAGATTTGCTCCGCGTCCAACGGCGATCGCCTGGTGCTTCCCGACGCTCAACTGCATGCGGATGCTCTGAAAGAGCGCTTCGCCCAGCTCGAGCACCCGCGCCCGCAGGTCGACCGCGACTGGCGCGGTGACCGCTTCGTCGAGCCGCCGTTCCGCCTCGGCCATCGCCGTCAGTGAACCACGCCGGGCCGCCTCGCGCAGCCATTCCATGGCCCGATCCTCGAGACCCGCTTCAAAGATGGCCCGGCTGCGCACGAAGCCATCATAGAAGGCGCGATAGAGCGCCTGCTGAAACCGCCAGTTCCGCTTGATGGCCGGAGCCGCCCCGCGCTCGAGCGCCTGGAACTGCTGGAGGGTGACGTTGATCCCGCTGTTGGCGATGACCGGCCCCCGCCAGTTCTCCTCGAGGGCGAGCAGGCCGTGGGCGAAACTGTCGGCATAATCCGGGCCGATAAAGTAGCGGCTGTAGTCCCGCAGAATTCCCCGCACCTCGGCGTCCGGATTCCAGCCGAGCGCGCTCCAGACGATCTTGTTGACGTCGTCATTGCAGCCCTCAGAGTAGGTGATGAAGCCGTTCGTCTGCGGTTGCAGCAGGCGGAAGATGTGCGCCTGGTCGAGTGGCCGCGGATTGATCACCTCGCGGGCCTCGGTCACCGCAAAGGCGAGATCCCAGTCGGGCACCGGAAATTGCGACTGGCGCATGTGGGTGATGTCCGGATAGTGGCGGATCGGGTACCGCGCCGGGACCAGCGCGCGCATCCGCGGCAGCGTCAGCCGTGACTGCGGACCATAGACCACTCCGGTCAGCCATCGCGGTTCTCCGCGGAGGATCGTCAGGAAGTCATCGAGCCAGACCTGTGAGAACCCCTGCGGCGCGACCCACATACCCGCCCGCGGATGATACCGCCGCAGATTGGCGGTCTGCTTCTCGAGCAGGGGCATGAGCAGCTTCGGCGGAGTCTGTCCCGGATCGCCGCCCGGGACAAAGACGGCGTCGACCCGCGGCAGCTGCCGGAAGACCTCGCCCCATTCTCGGAGGGCAGACTCGACGGTCGCCGGATCGCCATAATCCTGATCGAGCGCCGGGTACCAGATCCAGACATCGAGTCCGTACTCATCACAGATCCGCGACATCTCGATCATCATCCGCATCGCCGGCAGCGGAAAGTGTGGGCTGTCGCCATCGTCGTCCGTCCGCGGCGGCACCAGCTCGATGGCGTTGGTGCCCCAGATGGCGAGGTCGCGAATGTACTGCTCCCACATCGCGACATCCCACGCGTCATATGAGTTGGTCTTGGGGCGGTAGCCAAGCTGATGGCCGCGCAACGCGTACTTTGGCGCAGTGGTCAGGTTGAGCGGATCCGGGAGACTGACCTGCTCGCGCCCCATCTCGAGCGTCCGCAGCAGATGGCCGATGCCAAAGAGGACTCCCCGGTCGTCGTGGCCGCTGATCGTCACCTGCGGTCCGTTGGTGCTGATCGAGTAGCCCTCGGCCGGCCCGGTCGACCGGCTGATGATGATTGCGGCCGCGCCATCCGGTCTCTTCGTCACCCGCGCCCAGCGGACCTGACTCCGCCGCTCGACCTCTTCGATCAGCATCCGGACCGCCTTCTGCGCGGGGCCGGAGAGGGTTTCCGGAGTGACCACCACCGCCCCGCGCAGCTCGAGCCCCTCACGCGGCGTGGTCGCCAGGCCGAGACCCGTGAGCAGCAGCAGGTGAAGCGCCCACATTCCACATCCTCTTTTGGTCATCTTCATCACTTGGTCGACTCCATCTTTTGAAAAAACGCTTCGCGGTGCGGACGCCCGCTCTCGGCGAAGTGGGTGATCCCTTCACGTTCGACAATCGTCCTGAATCGTTCATATGTTCCGTCATACTTTGCGGTGATCGGGGCACGGAGACATTTCAGGTAGAGCAGAGGCAGGCGGGCCAGCTCGACCCGTCGGCGCACCTCGTCGTTGTCGGCCACCGCCTCGGCCCGGTCGAAGAGCCCATCCGCTTCGCGCACCAGCTCCTCGCTGAAGATCTGGTCGTCCGGTCGCAGGCCAAGATGGATGTGCGTCTCGGCGTTCAGGCGGCTGTGGATCAGCTCCAGGTAGCCGCGCACATACTGGCCGGCCCGCCCGTAGTACCCAAGGAGAAAGTCGTTCAGGTAGTCCTCGAGATGGCCATCCGGATTCCAGAGCAGCCGCCCCAGCACCCAGGCCCGCAACTCCGCGAACTCGCCACCCGGGCTCTGGTAGGCCGCCTGCTCCATGATCCCGATCGACTTGTTGGCCCGCAGGGTCTGGATGTTCGGTTGCAGCACCCGGAAATTCGGGAATGGCATAATGTAGTGGCTGAAGTTGACGACATAGTCCCAGATGTAGAGCTGTGGCGCGATCCGTGCCCACCCTTCGAGATCGTCGACAAAGGGCTTATTGACCGGACAGTTGCGAAAGTCGTGGGCAAAACAGGCCTCGATGCTGCAGAGCCGGGTCACGACATTGGCCCGCGGACGCAGCGTTCGCGGAGGTTTGCGGGTGTACTGGTAGGCGAGCGTCCCGACATACTTGCCGGGAAACTCCTTCTCGACGGCTTCCGCAACCTGGTTGACAAACCAGATCATCGGTCCCGCTTCGCTCCCCTCGCGTCTGGCGATCTCCTGGCAATGATCGCACTCGCAGGGGTTGAGCCAGTCGTTCTGCGAGACACAGTAGATGAGATATTCCGGGCTCTGGCGCATCCTCTCGCGCAACCGTTCCGTGATGATCCGCCGGACATCCGGGTTGGTCAGGCAGAGCTGGGCCCGCTCCCACGTCCGTTTCCCATCGAGCAGGCTGAAGTACTCCGGATGGCTCGCGAAGAACTCTTCCGGGGGGACGAACTGGTAGAAGGTATGGACATTCCAGTAGGCCTCGACTCCGCCCGGCTGCTGGCGATGGCCCATGGCGCCATTCATGCGGTTGCGCGCCGCCCAGACCGGATCGAAGGCCTCATAGTAGAAGTTGTTGCGTACCCGCACTCCGGGCGCTTCACGGTGATCGAGCCGGGTGAAGGCATAGCGGGCCCGCGCCGGCGCGAGACTGACGCGGGGCGTGTACCAGCGACATCCCAGCTCGCGCTCGAGAAAGCTCATCACCCCATACATCGTGCCCCGCTCACGTCCACCCAAGATCAGCAGCGTCGGGCCATTGTTCCAGTACCGGAAGGACTCGTCTCCGGCCGCCGGTTCGGTGACGCTGGCCCCGGCGAGACGGCGCGTCTGCTCGTTGTACCCGACGACGATCACCCGCTCGCCGGTCACCTCATCCGCCTTGCGGAGCGGGAAGTCTGCCCCGCTGACCTGCTTCAGCCAGTGCTGCAGTTCGCGGGCCGCCCACTGCTCCGACTCCCCGGCCGCCCGGCCGGTGACGATCGCATAGTCGGTGCGCCCATCTGCGAAGAGCGTCTGCTCGACGCGCCGTCCGGCGCTGAAGGGGGTCTCATCCCACCACTGCGGCTCCTCGGCGGCGAGTCGACCCTCGACCCGCAGCCGGTAGTGCTCGAACTTCGCCGCCTCGACCGGCAGCCTCATCTCCGCCTGCCGCGTCCAGTCACCCTGCCAGACAATCTTCTCCGGCTCACTCGCCCGGACAATCGTCAGGACCATCTTCTCGAAGAGCTGGTCGACCGCCGTGACCGGATGTTCGAAGCGCAGCGTCGCGGTCCCGTCGGCGCGGTTGACGACGCGGTAGAGTGGCCGCCCCTGCTCGAGCAGCGAGATCCGGAACGGCAGCAGCCGCGCGCAGAACTCCCAGCGGTTTCCGCGCTCTTCGATCTTCAGGACCAGCCGATTACGCCCCTTCCGCAGCCGGACGAGAATCAGCTCGTCATCGACCTTCAATCCCCGCGCCTCCGGCCGATCCCAGACCATGTCGCCATTGAGCCATCCCCGCCCGCCATCGTTCGATCCAAGCGCCAGGACCATCGTCTGGTCGCGCGGCCAGTCGAACTCCCGGTAAGCATAGGCGAGCACAAAGGCCTTCTCCGAGACTGCCCGATCGAGATCGATCGAACTTCCCGCTGCCCGGTGGGCGATCCAGGTCGCCCGGCCTCCCTCATACTCGACCGTGGCGCCTTCCTGCACCCGCGGGTTGCGCTCCCCTCCCAGGGCGGCCAGATAGTCCTTTTCAAAGCCCGGAATATGAACGCCATCCGGAGTATTGTTTGGCAGTGTCGCCAGTGGAAACGGCCCGCAGAGCAGCCAGTCACGCATCCATTCCCCGGTCCTGGTGGCGCGAGTCGTCTGGCCCGTCGTCTGGCCCATCGTCTGGCCCATCGTCTGGGCCACCCCGGGCCACCGACCGATCACCGTGAGCAGGCCGACCAGCCATAACGCCATCAATACTCGTCGCTTGTCCATCCCTCCTCCTTCTCCTCCCGAACAGATGAAGAAACCCCGGCGGTTGTCGCAGCTCAGGTCGCCCTGAACTGCCCATCCCGCCGGGGCTTGCCAATGCCGCGCTTCTTTACTAGAAAGTCAGCTTGAGCGCGATCTGCACAAATCGCGGCAGGTTCGACTGTGAAGTCGCTCCGCTCGCAATCTTGCCAAAGTTCCCCGAGGCCGGATTGGTCACCGGACCGTTGAACCACTGTGGCGTATTCATCGCATTGATCAACTCCGCCCGCAACTGCAGCTTGATCGTCTCCGTCAAACCGAAGGTCTTGAAGGCCGAGAGGTCAAAGTTGCGAATCGCCGGATTGCGCAGGTTGCCGTAACGCTGTGAGAACCGGCGCAGCGTGAAGGCCGCCAGCGCCCGGAATGAACCTGGCGCATACCACTGGTCGATGTTCTGACCGGCGGGAATTGGATCGACGCCGCCCACCGGCTCGGCATTGACCGGGAAGTTGGTGGGCATCCCACTCTGCAACCGGACCAGTCCGTTCAACGTCCATCCGCCAACGACGCCGTTGACGAACTTGCTGGCATTGCCGAAGAGCTTGTGGCCCTGCCCGAAGGGCAGTTCATAGCTCCCATTGAGTCCCACGTTGTGGGTCACATCGCCGTCGGCCACCTGCTTCTCCAACTCCGTATCCTGCGGATTCTGGAAGTTGATCCTTTCCATGAGCTTCGCCCAGGTATAGGAGACGGTAAAGGTCGCGCCGGCCGCGAGCCGTTTCTGCAGTGACGACTGCAGTCCGAAGTACTGCGCCGTGCCGCCGGTGAAGCCACCGACGGTGATCGAAGTGAACTGCGGGAAGGGACGCAGCAGCTGCTGGCGCTGCACCGTCGCGCCGTTCAGCCCGGTTCCCGGCGCCTTGCCGACGAATGGATTGGGCACCTGGGCGGTCAGATAGGACGCGCCCTTTGCCAGCTCCGCCGCCGCAACCTCGTTGATCGACTGCGTGACCTGGATCGCGCGCGAACTGCTTCCGACGCCCGCGATCGAGACCAGCATATCCCACGGCAACTGCCGCTGCACCTCGAGGCTGTACTGCCAGACATACGGCACTTTCCGCTGCGGATTGAAGACGCTCAGGCTCGTTCCGATCGTGTTCGTCTTCTCGCGTGACGCGCTGATCAGTCCGGTCGGGAAGGGATCGTTGATGCTCACATCCGGCAGTCCGATCCGGATCCCGGTCACCAGGTTGGTCACCTGCGAGTAGCCGGTGTTGTTTGGATCGTCCCAGACCGGCGCGAAGAATTGGCCAACGCCGCCCCGGATGACCGTCTTGTCATCGAGCTGATAGGCGAGCCCGAAGCGTGGCATCAGATTGTTCTTCTCGATCTGGAAGGCGCTCCGTGACGCCCCGTTCACGCCGGCATAGAGGATGTTCCCCCGGCCCGTGAAACCAGGCACGTCGACCGGCAGTGGCGCGTTCGGATCGAAGCCGACATTGATCGCGTCGAAACGGTCGGTCATACCGGTGATCACCTCGTAACGAACTCCGAGGTTGAGCTTCAGCTTGCTCGTGACCCGCCAGTCATCCTGGAGGAATCCGGCATAGGCGATGTGCTGGCGCGCCGGAAAGGCGCGTGACTCGATTGTCCCCGTCGCCGGGTAGCCGAGCAGGAATGACGCAATCGGGTTGCCCGAGGCCCGCGACGCGCCGGCCACCGGATCCTGCTGCGTGAATCCAGCCGTAAAGTTGAAGACGCCATTGGCGTTCCCCGGATCACGCGTGTTGTTCCGGAAGAGCCGCCCCTCGAACCCGGTCTTCAACGAATGGTCACCCATCAGCTTCGAGACCGTCGTCACGAAATGGTAGACCGTCGAGGCTGGCGAGACCCGCGCCGGACTCGATCCCAATCCCTCATAGTCGGTGAAACGAAATTGCGGGAAATGGTTGATCGCCTGGCTGATGAAGCGGGCCGAGAAGCCGAGCTTCGAAAGGTCGAAGTTCGAGCCGAGCGTGTTTCCGCCCGGCGCGGTGAAGCGGGCGACCCCGAAACGCGCGTCGATCACCGTCGTGTCGTTGAGCGTATGGGTCACGCCGGCGACCCCATTGTAGTTCTGCCGCACGAATGGCACGTTCCCCGAGGGATCGGCCGCGTTTCCATAACGGAATCCACGCTCCTCCTCCATCCGGTTGAAGGCCATGCGCCCGAAGATCTTCGTGTTCTCTGACCAGCTGTAATCACCACGTCCAGAATGGGCGTTGAAGTTATTGATGAAGCGCGGCACCGCCGAGCTGTTGACATAGTTGTTCAGCCCGAGCGAGTTGCCCGCCGCGTTGGGAGCCGGCAGAAACGCCAGCGCCGCCTTGGCGACCGGATTGATCCGGTTGGCCGGAATGATGTTCCCCGGGAAGGGATCGCGAATCAGCTTTCCGCTCGCGTCGGTCCGCGTCGTCAGTGGATCATAGATCACCTGCAACTGACCGTTCGTCTGGAGCGTCTGCGAGAAGTCGCCATTCCGCTGCAACTGCGTCGGAATCGAGGTCGTGAACGGATCGGGAATACTCTGCCGGATCCCCTCATACGAGTAGGCGAAGAAGAGCTTATCCTTCAGCACCGGGCCATTGATGTTCCCGCCAAAGGTGTTGATGTTCGACCGCTGCCGTTTGATTCCGGCGCGGTTTGAATTGAAGTCGTTGGCGTTGAGCAGGGTATTCTGCACGTACTCGAAGAGGCCGCCGTGAAACTGGTTCGTTCCCGAACGGGTGATCGACTGGACCACTCCACCGGTCGTGAACCCGAACTGACCATCGAATGGATTGGTCACCACTTTGAACTCACCGACCGAATCGACCGTCGGGACGAATGAGATCGCGCCGGCCTGGTAGGTCGAGGTCACGCCATCCACCTGGGCGTCGTTCTGGCCTCGCCGTCCGCCATTGATAATCATCGACGTGCTGCCGGCGATGTCGAACGGCCGCAGGCGCGTCACCGAGGCGGCAATCTGCACGCCGGGCACCGACCAGGCGATCGCGAACATGTTCCGCCCCTGCAGCGGACTGTTGAGCACCCGCCGCTCATCGATCACCAGACCACGGATCGCCGTCTCGGTCTGCAACTGCGCAATATCCTCGCGCACCGTGATCGCTTCATTCACGTCACCCGTCTGCACCTGCAGCCCCAGCGTCACCTGGGCGCCAACCTGCAGCACGATCCCTTCGCGCAACAGCTTGCGAAACCCGGCCTTCTCGACCGTCACCGCATAACTGCCCGGATCGAGGTTGCGCAACGCATACTCGCCATCCTCACCCGACGTGGTCCGGTAGGTGGCGTTCGTCGCCACATTGCGGGCCGTGATCGCGGCTCCGGGGACGACGGCGCCACTCGCATCCGTGACCTGCCCGGTCACACTGGCGCGAAACTCCTGGGCCCATATCGGCAGCGCCAGCAGCATTACAAGTCCCAGCTTTATTGCTATAAGCAAGGGATTAGGTTTCATCTCGGTCTCCTTCGGTAACATTGTTTCAATTGACAGACTATTAAAAACTCCGGCGAAATCCGCGGACTTCTCCGGTTTATGACCACTTCATTCAGTATCCCCACCCGTCTCCGGGTTCCTGTTTCAAGCGAAGCCGCAGTCAGGTCCTGGGTTCATCTGCCGGCTGGGAGAAAATAACAGTTCTGATCTTACGGACAGCAATCAGTGTGGTAAAAACTGGTTGGAAATGCTCTGAAACGACCAGCACGATAACCAGACTGGCCAGATGACTGATCTGATAAGATGACTGATCTGATAATCTGCTCACTCCAACGGAATGGATAAGTCAACTCTGGTATTTGGTCAGACCATTGCGGGGA
>JBEAVZ010000454.1:0-9783 GCA_041160645.1 Acidobacteriota bacterium | reverse complement strand
GGATGCACAATGATCAAACTGTTAAAGATAAATGGTCTGCTGGCGGCGCTCTTCACGATGGTTCTGGCCCTGACGCCGGAATGTCGGGCCCAGGAAGTGTTTGAAGATCCGGAAGGAAAGTACACCGTCACCCTCCCGACCGGCTGGCTGGGGATTGTCAATCAGGACGCTCTGGGTCGCAACGATGTCAACATTGTCTTCAAGGTGCGGGAGAACGGGGCGCTGAAAGTGCGCCGGATGGAGAATACCAATCCAAATGTCGAGGTGCTCGAATATGCCAGCAAGGACGAGGCGGATCGCGTCCGCTTTGCGCCGGGCTACACCAAGATCCGCATGGAGAAGTTCCTCATCAGCGCCGGCAAGTATGGCGCGCTCCTCTCGTACGACTACCAGACGACCAGCGCCCAGCCCTTTACCGGACGCGTCTATTATGTCCGGACCGATGATGGGACCGTCTACATTCTCCAGTTCACCGGACGCCGGTCGACGCTGGGTTCGCTCCGCAACCAGACCGACCTGATTGCCCGTTCATTCAAATCGAAGTAGATCCAATCTGACCACAAAAAGGTCCATCGATTGAGGCGGTGAATTCCGTCACAGTCGATGGACCTTCTTGTTCTTTCACACGGGTGGCCACGTTGATGGAGCCGGCAATGGACTAGATGCGCCTTCCGGAAGATGCACCGGGTAGTTCAGCCAGGGTAACCGAGATGGTCTGCTTGGAGCGCCCACGCATGATCTCGACCTGAACCCGGTCGCCAATCTTCTTCGAGTTGAGAACACGGTCCAGATCGTCGGTTGAGCGGACGGACTGGCCCTCGATGCCGATGATGATATCGCCGCCGATCGGGACGAGATAACGACCGATCTGGACCTGTTCGGTCGCCCCGCGCAGGCCGGCCTTGGCGGCGGCGCCACCTGGGGTCACCTCGGCGATCAGCAATCCTTCACGAACGGGCAGTTCGAGGATCTGGGCGAGACGATCTGACACCGGAATCGGCGAGACGCCGAGTTTGGGCTTGCGGACGCGGCCAAACTGGAGAATATCGTTGACGACACGCCGTGCGGTATCGACCGGAACAGCGAACCCGATCCCGACCGAGCCGCCCGAGGGGCTGTAGATCATGGTATTGATGCCAATGATCTGCCCGCGTGAGTTGAGAAGCGGACCGCCTGAATTGCCGGGGTTGATCGCGGCATCGGTCTGAATCGCGCCCTCGATGAGACGATTGGTGAACTCGGATCTGATCGGACGGGAGAGACCGGAGACAATACCGGTCGTCAGGGTCCGGTCGAGACCGAACGGATTACCGATCGCCAGAACCTTCTGCCCGACAAAGACCGCTTTCGAATCGCCCAGCGGTACGGGGACCAGCTCGGAAGGCGGCGCATCGATCTTGATCACCGCCAGGTCGTTGTCCGGATCGACCCCAAGCACCCGGGCGGTAAAGTTATGGGTGTTGGAGAGGGTGACCTCGAGCTTCTCGGCATCCTGAATGACGTGGAAGTTGGTCAGGATATGGCCTTCCTTGTCGAGGACCGAGCCGGAACCATTGCCCTGTTGCGGATAGGCGTTGAACCAGTCCTGAACAATGACGGTCGAAGTGATGTTGACTACCCCGGGGCTGAAGGTAGAGTAGACCTCCTGATTGTTCTTCTCATCGGAGGCGACCGAGGGATCGGTCAGGGTGGCGAGCGGGGCAACCTCCGGCAGAGTCTTGCCGGACTCTGCGCCGGCGAGGCGGCCGAGCAAACGCGAGCCAAGCCGATCGTAGATCAATACGGTGCTCGCCGCAAAGACGGCTGTCGCCAGCGCGAGCAGGACCAGTTGTCTGGCGGTCATTTGATATCCCGTGTTCTGCATAATTGTCGAGTCTGATCTCCTTCTGCTGCAAAATCTCTTTCATGATAATGGACAGTTCTGTTTCACTGCCATCAAGATATTATTACAATTTGCGCGCCCTGAAAGTTCCGGTAAAACAATGCAAAGAAATTTTCTTATGACAATTCTGCTGCTCGCCTTCACGGTTGGAGCTGGAGCAGCCGTGCAGGAACAGAAGCCAACCAACACCCAGTCTCCGGAGGCGGTGGTCCGGATCGATACGGAGCTGGTGCAGATCGATGTGGTGGTCGAAGATGAGAAGGGACAGCTGGTTCGGACCCTCAAGCGCGAAGACTTTCAGTTGACCGAGGATGGCAAGGTCCAGAGCCTCAGCTACTTTTCGGTCGGCACGGCCGCACGACCAGCGCGCTGGCTCAAGAGTGGACGGAGCGAAGCTCCGGCACCGGGGAGTGCCGTCTCGGCCGCCACGGTCGACACCGGACGCCATCTCGTCCTGGCGATCGACGATCTTCACCTTTTACCCGGCAGCCTGCTCACGGCCAAGCAGGCGCTGCAGCGTTTCATCGATCAGCAGATCAGCCTGACGGACCAGACCTCGCTGGTCACGACAAGCGGGACGCTGGCACAGTACCAGCAGTTCACGAATGAACGCGATCTGCTCCGGCGGGCCGTCAACCGGCTCAGTGTCCGCGAGCGGAGCGCGGTGGGCCCGGGTGATATTCCACGGCTTACCCCCTACCAGGCCGAGCTGATCGACAGCAACGACCCGGACGCGCTCGAGCTGGCGGTGCAGGAGGTCATGCAGATGATGCGGGTCGACCGGCGAATGGCAACCGGAATGGCCCAGGGACGCGCCCGGCAGATCGTCAGCGAAAATAATGCGGTGACCATGGCGACCCTCTCGACGCTCGAGAATGTGATCCGCAGCCTGCGAAATCTGCCCGGACGAAAGGTCATGGTGCTGGTCTCGGACGGTTTTCTGCTTGGTGGTCTGCGCGATGGTCGCCAGTACGACGTGCGCCGGATTACCGATGCGGCGACCCGGGCCGGAGTGGTCATCTATTCACTCGATGCCCGCGGTCTGGTCGCCCTGCCGGGCGAGATGGATGCGTCGCAACCGGGCGGGATGGCGATGATCATGCCCGGCGTCCGCTCACGAATCGCCAGTGGCTCGATCGAGGCGCAGCGTGATGGCCTCTATGCCCTCGCCGCCGATACGGGCGGCAAGGCGATCTTCAACAACAACGACATCAATCTTGGTCTGCAGAAGGTGCTCGACGATACCGAGGTCTACTATCTGCTCGCCTTCGAGCCAAGCTCCTCCTATCGCGACGGGCGCTACCGCAAGTTAGAGGTCAAACTGCCCGGGTATCCCAAATACAAGATACGCACCCGCAAGGGCTATTTCTCACCCGACGACAAGCAACTGGCCCGTGTTGAGCGTGAGCAGGCAAAACTGCTCGAGATGGCCCGTAATTCTCCCAAAGAGGCGGTCAAGCTGCGTGATCAGCAGATCCGGACCGGGCTCTCCTCCCTCACGCCGGTCCGTGACATCGCGATTGGCATGACGGCAGGCTACCTTGATACCCGAGACGAGGGGACAACGATCGATCTCTCGGCCCACATCGATCTGGCCGGCATTCAGTTGCGGAGCGAGGGGGACCGTCAGCGCGCTCAACTGGAACTGGTCAGCCTGATCTTCGATGAGAATGGCCGGACTGTCGACAACCGCTCGGAAAAGATGGAGCTGAACCTGAAGAGCGACTCGCTCGCTGAGGCGCAACGAAATGGACTCGGCTACCGTCGGCTGCTCAAACTCAAACCGGGCTTCTACCAGGCCCGGCTGCTGCTCCGGCAGGAGGGGAGTCACCGCCTCGGAACGGCCAGCGCCTGGATCGAGATTCCCAACCTCGCCCGCCAGCAGTTTGCATTGAGCACGATCTTCCTTACCCGCAGTGATCCACGCACGGAGAAGGGTGGACTGGTTGAAGAGGATGGATCTGGAACCAGTCTCCGTTCGCTGGTCTACCGACGCTTTCCCCACCAGGGCAACCTTGACTTCCTGGTCTTTGCATACAACGCCAAGATCGGTGAGAATGGCCTGCCTGACGCGGCGATCCAGACCCAGCTCTACGCGGGCAGCAAATTGATCTATGCTTCGCCGCTGGGGGCATTCTTTACCCCCGACAAACGTCAAGAGATCGATCCGGCAAGATTGCCCTACCGGGCCCGCCTCGATCTGGCGGCTTTTGAGCCAGGATCATATGAGCTGCGCGTCGTGGTCATCGACCGTGTCGCCAAAAGCACGATCAAGCGTTCGATCAACTTCGAGGTCGAACGGTAGTCATCCCCATCTTCCCGACTGAATAACCGACCTGGCAGAGTGGTCGGACAGGTGAGTCATGAACTGGATACAGACCTACAACCCGCTCGGAAATCTTCTGCTCTCATCGCTGGTGGCCGCGCTGCCGGTCGTCATTCTGCTCGGTCTGCTGGCGATCTATCACGTGCGGGCGCACATCGCGGCGCTGATCGGCCTAGGCTCGGCCATGCTCGTCGCCATCCTCGTCTATGGAATGCCGACGACGCTGGCGGTTGCGGCAGCGGCCAATGGCGCGGCGTTCGGCCTCTTCCCAATCGGCTGGATCGTCCTGACGGCGATCTTCGTCTATGACATCACCGTCGAGACCGGTCAGTTCGAAGTGGTCAAGCAGACGATCGCCGGGCTGGCCGATGACCGACGGATTCAGGTGCTGCTGATCGCCTACAGTTTCGGCGCCTTCATCGAGGGGGCGGCCGGCTTTGGAACCCCCGTCGCCGTCTCGGCGGCCATGCTGATCGGACTTGGCTTCAAACCGCTCCAGGCCGCCGGCCTCTCACTGATTGGCAACACGGCGCCAGTCGCCTTTGGCGCACTGGGCACGCCCATCATCACCCTCGCCAAGGTGACTGGCCTGCCCCTCGAACAGCTCAGCGCTATGGCTGGCCGCCAGCTTCCCCTCTTCTCGCTGATCGTCCCTTTCTGGCTGATCTGGGCCATGGCCGGGTTCAAGGGAATGCGCGAGGTTTGGCCAGCCTGCCTGACCGCCGGCGGGTCGTTTGCGATCGCTCAGTTTCTGATCAGCAACTACCACGGCCCCTGGGTAGTCGACATCGCCGGCGCTATCGCCTCGATCTTCTCGATGATCATCCTGCTCCGCTTCTGGCAACCCCGCGAGACGTGGCGCTTCGCGACCGATGATGGGGAAAGCGTCACCGTCAGACCAAGTGGAGCGGCGGCGCTCCGTGCCTGGACCCCCTGGATCATCCTCTCGATCCTTGTCTTCATCTGGGGTGTTCCGCAGACCAAGCAGTTTCTGAACGGCATTTCGCTGCCCGAGTTTGCCGTCCCCTACCTCGATAAGGCGATCTTCCGCGCCCCACCAGTCGTCGAGGCGCTGAAGGCCGAGGAGGCCCGCTTCACCTTCAACTGGCTCTCGGCAACTGGAACGGCCCTGCTCCTTACCGGGATCATCTCCGGAATCATCCTTCGCCTCTCGCCCGCGCGGCTCGTCCGCATCTTTGCCGGAACCTTCCGCCGGGCGCAGCTCTCACTGGTGACGATCGCCGCCATGATGGCCCTGGGCTTCACGACCCGCTTCGGTGGCCTCGATTCGACCATGGGGCTGGCCTTTGCGAGCACCGGCTGGCTCTTCCCCTTCTTCTCACCGCTCCTCGGCTGGCTCGGCGTGGCGCTGACCGGAAGCGACACCTCGTCAAATGTTCTCTTTGGGAATCTGCAGCAGGTGACGGCGAAACAGCTCGGCTTCTCGCCGCTCCTCGCCGCCGCCGCCAACAGCTCGGGTGGAGTGATGGGCAAGATGATCGATGCCCAGTCGATCGTCGTCGCCGGCATGGCGACCCGTCAGCACGGCCAGGAGGGCGTAATCCTGCGCTATGTCTTCTTCCACAGCATCGCCCTCGCCATTCTCGTCGGGATCTTCGTCATGATGCAGGCCTACTGGTTCCCCGGGATGGTGCCGGCTCCGTGAGTCGGCGCCACCCTGAGCCGGCTTGCCAGTCTCAGAGTTGTCTGAGGGGATCAGAGATGACGCCATTTTGATAATCCTGAACCACCTCACCTGTTATTTGATCGATGGATTGGATTGTGACTGCTCCATATCACTATGGTAGTTGCAATTGCCACCTAAGAGCCTCAAATCCAGGCTCGTCGACGAGCCAGTTTTTCCGCAGAGCGGATATCCAATAATGCCACCGTACATTAACGCACTATTTAACAGGTACTCAAAGACTATATTTTGGAGCCTTGTCGCGGTACTGATTCTATCTGTCCTGATACTGCTCAATCGCCACTATCTTCTCAACCCGTGGCAAGTTCAAGAGATCAAACAGGTGCAACCCGAGCTGGGGCTGGCGTATATGGCTCAAACCCAGCTGCCAGCATTGAGCTCCCACAATGGCCCATCGCTGGCAAAAGTGTTGGAAAATGGGCGCCCACTCGCAGGTCCGGCAAATTCACAGCATTATGATATTCGTACATTTGGCAATGGCCGGTACAGCTTTTGGCTTGACTATGTCTACTTCAGCACCTCAGACAATAGTAGTCCACTTTCGAATGGCCGAACGTATAGCATCACGTACCCTATCATCGTCAGTGACCTCTTTGCGTATAGTCTCTATCTTGTCCTGATCATTCTTATTCTGATAAATGTCCGGCTGGTGTACCTCCCTTACGATTCATTTCAAACAAAGGTTGTCTCACATTGGGTAGCCGTAACCTCTCTGAAAGCAATTTTTCAGGGTCGACCAACCATAATGAAGTACCGGCCTGAAATCGACGGGCTACGAGCCGTCGCCGTCTTGCCGGTAATTCTGTTCCACGCCGGATTTAAATGGATGAGCGGGGGATATGTCGGTGTTGATATATTCTTTGTGATCAGTGGGTATCTGATTACGACGATCATCATCAATGAATTGGACGAAGGCCGGTTTTCGATTGTTGGGTTTTATGAACGAAGAGCGCGTCGGATTCTTCCAGCCCTGTTCCTGGTGCTGGCCTGCAGTTTGCCAATTGCGTACTTGCTGCTCTTACCAGATCAATTGATCAGCTTCTCCAGAAGTCTGGGAAGCGTGATGACCTTCGTTTCAAATCTCTATTTTCGTGGTGAGATCAATTATTTCGCCCCTGCATCAGAGGAAGAACCACTCCTTCACACGTGGAGCCTGGCGGTCGAAGAGCAGTACTACCTGGTCTTTCCCTTGCTGGCCTTTCTACTGTGGAAAATTGGCCGCGCCCTGTTCATTGCCTTCATGTTACTAATCGCTCTGGCGAGCTTTCTATATGCGGAGAGTCTGTCCCTGCTTGAGCCAGATAAATCGTTCTTTGATACACGCCTGAGGGTTTGGGAGCTGATGATCGGCTCACTGGTAGCCATCTACCTGGTTATGCGCTGGCGGAAGACAGAAAAGAATCGAGTTATCGCAGAGATCGGTAGTGCGATTGGGTTGGGACTGATCATCTGGGCGATCGTCTATCTCGAGAAATCGACACCATTTCCGGGAAAATATGCTCTGGCCCCAACAGTGGGAGCCGCCCTGGTCATTATTTTCGCCTCTCCGGCAACTCTGGTGGGCCGCCTGCTCAGTTGCAGGCCGTTAGTTGGAGTTGGCCTGATCAGTTATAGCGCCTATTTGTGGCACCAGCCAATCTTTGCCTTCGCGCGATTGATGCGTCGCACCCTTCCATCATCATTTATATTTTCCTGCCTGTCGGTCTTATCACTCTTACTGGCGTACCTGAGTTGGCGCTTTGTGGAAAAGCCATTCCGCAACAAGGAAAGGGTCAGTCGCCGGATGGTCTTCACCCTGTCAATAGCCGGTATTGTTGTGTTTGGGTGTGTCGCATTGCTGGGGGATTTTTATAAAGGCCTGCCCTGGCGCTTTCCTCCGACCGACGCTGATCTGATGGTTTCATTCAAGGAACGTGGTGGCTATGTCAGATCGCTGCACCAGAATTATGTGCGGACTGATAGTTTCGATAAACAAAAAGGGGTCAAGCTGCTCATTATTGGGGACAGCTATTCCCAGGATTTGGTCAATATTCTGCATGAGGGAAAGCTGCTTCAAAACACACAAATCGTGGCCCGGTATATCCCGGAACGATGTCAGTTGTACCAAGGCGATGAATCCTGGGCTAATTTTGTCAATCCTGGGGATGTCAAATTGTGCGCGAGGGACTACTATTATGGCTTGCGAGAACTGATTGCATCCGCAGACATAGTTTTAATTGCTGCTTCATGGCAAGAGTGGTCAGTGGAGCGGTTATCCGTCACTATAGATCGCCTCGGAATTGCAGGGAAGGCAAACTATATTGTCTTTGGTCACAAAAGCCTTGGCTATATCAACCGTACGGCCTATACCGGCATGTCATCATCAGAAAAATCCGCTTATCTCAATCCAGTTACAGATAGAGGGTTCAACCTCAACCGCATACTGTCACAAACTGTCGACCATTCACATTTTGTCGATATTCAGGCGCTGCTGTGTAATCCCTCAACATTACAATGTCAGATATTTAATGAGCAGGGATTATTATTATCCTATGATGGCACCCATTTGACCCGGGCTGGCGCTCGCTATCTGGGATCTCGCCTGGCGCAGGTTCCAGCTTTTGCACGGCTTGTCGCAGCTGCTGAAAGGTGATTCCAGCGTCGGTGATCGATTCCAGAACCGACCACATTCAGACTGGCCACATTCAGACTGGCTACTTTCAGACTGGCTACTTTCTCACAATCGCTCCGTCGCCAGTGAATATGGCAGAGATCGAAAGCACTTCCCTTTTCTGACGTAAAGAGAGCCGGGGCCCCCAAAGGCGCCCCGGCTCTCTGTGCCAAGTCTGTCGTTGATGATCCACTCTCAGTTATTCATCACCGGCGTTCTGCGAACCATTGACCGGGTTGACGTGAAGAACCCGCTTGTCGCCGGCGAAGGTGATCGTTGTTAAGACCCGCGTGTTATCGCGCTCGACAAAGCCGGCGGAGTTGTGCGGATTCTTCCGGTCGGTCAGCTTGACCTCGACCTTAGTCGTCGCAATCACCCGGCCATTGCGGAGAATCGAGACCTCACTCGACTCTGAGTCGAACTTCACGTCGTAGGTCCCCTTGGCAATCAGCGTCCCGTTGACTGTCACATCGTTGAGGAAGGTGATCGTTTTCGATCGATCCTTCGCCTCGGCCACCGTTAAGCCAGCGACGATTAACGCCATTGCCATCAGGGTCATTAACATCTTCTTCATAGTCATATTCTCCTTCTCAGATAACCATTAAATACGGTTCATCTCTTTTCATCCACCACTCTGGGGTGGCTTGTCACGCAATACCCATTTGCAACGGGCGTGCCAGAGCGAAAACAGGCTAAAAAGGCCTATTTACAGTGCTTTTGGTGATTTTGGGTGTGGCAAGTCTGAGCGTCGGCGTGGCAACTTGAGACAATCGAAGCTGGCCGAAATGAACTGCAATGGGAATTGAGGCTGGGTAGCCTTAGAGAAAGGTTTGAACTGAAAAAGAAGAAGTGGATCGACGTTGGGGAAGGGTCAAAAAAGAATTTGGCTCCTCAGGTAGGACTCGAACCTACAACCCTTCGGTTAACAGCCGAATGCTCTGCCATTGAGCTACTGAGGAGCAAGAAACTCTATTCAATTTTGGTGGACGTGAGGGGGATCGAACCCCTGACCTCCGCATTGCGAACGCGGCGCTCTCCCAGCTGAGCTACACGCCCAACGAACGAAATTGGATATTACATGCCAAGCCAGCGGCTGTCAAGCATTTCCTGCTCGTTTTCTGCGCCTAAAAGTGGTGACTTTTTGCAGCTGATTTTGGCTGTCTCCGGGACGGGTGAGCCGGCTGATTCAGCGGCGCGGCGGGGGATCGGGTGGAAGAAAT
>JBEAVZ010000400.1:0-6837 GCA_041160645.1 Acidobacteriota bacterium | reverse complement strand
ATGCTGTCGTGGGTGTAGACGTAGATGGTTCGCAGGCCCATCATCGCCGCCATCCGCACCGCCGAGCGCATGTAGTCATAGAAGACCATGAACGTTCCACCAAAGGGGATGAGCGGACGCGTCAGCGCCATACCGTTCATGACCGAGCCCATCGCGTGTTCGCGGACTCCATAATGAAAATTGCGGCCGGTGTAGCTGCCCGGCTGGAACTCACCCAAACCTTCGAGGAAGGTGTTGTTCGAGGGGCGCAGGTCGGCCGAGCCGCCGAGCAGCATCGGCAGGACGGTGGCGAAAGCGTTGAGCACCTTGCCGGAGGCCTCGCGCGTCGCGAGCGGCTTGTCAGATGAGAAGACGGGCATGGCGGATTGCCAACCAGCCGGCAGCTCGCCCGACTCCCACTGCCGCCACTCCGCGGCCAGTTCCGGGTGGGCGCTGGCGTAAGCAGCGAAACGGGCATTCCACTCGGCCTCGAGGGCCTGCCCGCGGTCGACCACCTTCCGGAAGTGGGCCAGCGCCTCGGCCGGCACCGTGAAGGGCTCCTCGGAGGGCCAGCCAAGATTCTGCTTCGTCAGTCGAACCTCTTCGACGCCGAGGGGCTCACCGTGGGCCTTCGAAGTGCCGGCGCGGTTCGGACTGCCATAGCCAATAACGGCTTTGACGCAGATGATCGATGGCCGCGGATCGGCCTGGGCCGCCCTCACCGCCGCCTCGATTCCGTCGAGATCATTGCCATCGGCCACCGTCTGGACGTGCCAGCCGTAAGACTCGAAGCGCTTCGCCCGATCCTCGGTGAAGGCGATGTTCGTCTTGCCGTCGATCGAGATCTCATTGTCGTCGTAGATGTAGATCAACCGCCCCAGCTTGAGGTGGCCGGCCATCGAGGCGGCCTCGGCCGCGACGCCCTCCATCAGATCACCGTCGGAGACGATCGCGTAAATATAGTAGTCGAAGAGTTCCGCGCCGGGCTGGTTGAACTTCGCCGCGAGATGGGCGCCGCCGATGGCCATCCCGACGCCATTGGCAAAGCCCTGGCCGAGCGGGCCGGTCGTCGTCTCGATCGCCGGTGACAGCTCCGTCTCCGGATGGCCCGGAGTCAGGCTTCCCCACTGCCGAAACTGCTTCAACTGGTCGAGGGTAAAATCTTCATAACCGGTCAGGTAGAGCAGGCTGTAGAGCAGCATCGAGCCATGCCCGGCCGAGAGAACGAAGCGATCCCGGTTGGCCCAGCGCGGGTTGGCGGGATTGTGGCGCATACAGCGGGTCCACAGCACATAGGCCGCCGGCGCCATGCCCATTGGCATTCCCGGATGCCCGGAATTGGCCTTCTGCACTCCATCCATGGCCAGGGTTCGAATTGTATTGACGGCCAGTTGATCCAATTTCACTTGATCTGTCATTGTCACTCACTCTTCAAAATTAGTTGACCTGCTCGCTCTGCGTCAGTGACGCTGGCTGCTCAGGGAGCAGCACCGGCAGCAGCTTCTCGGCAAACAAAGATGAATTGATCAGGGTCTGCACAACATAGAGCCCCGGTTGATGAAATACGGTGTTCAGAAAGACTGTCACGTTGTCGGTGTAGCCACCGGGGGGAATCGTGAAACCCGCCGGCTGCGAGACGGCCACCGTCTGGAGCCTGTCCGGCGTCAGGATGCGCACCTCGGAGAGGTACTGGCCGTCGCCACTCCAGTGGCTGAGAACCGCCATCTTGATCATCGTCACCGGCAATTGGGGGACGACCAGCTGATGCGTCACCCCCATCAGACTGAGATGACCAGAGGCTTCAACGCGAATATCTTCACAAAAGATGGTGTATTCTAGATTAGGACTTGCCTGTGAATTCATAGTGAATGTTCTTAACCAACCTGGCTTTTCGCAAAAAACTTACAATAGTCTGTAATCGCTGGATGATCAAGAAGAATCGCCACGACCTGTTCGGCTGAATTTCCTCGAGGTGGCGAAGCGGTGGAAGCTCTCCCCTCACTCGAGAATCTGAAAGGTGCGCAGACCAATTGCGACGGGGTCTCCGGCGTTCAGCCGCAACTGGCGGGACTCCCAGCGCGTGCGGCTGACGCGGATCAAGAGCGGGCGCGGAGCGGGCAGATCGAGCTCGATGTTCAGCCATTCGGTTGCGCCGGCAAAGCCGACTTCGACCACCCTTCCGGCGCCAAGCAGAAAGGGAGCCTCGACTGGCGCGGGCAGGAGCTGCAGAACCACCTCCTCAGGCCGGAAGAGCAGCCGCCCCGGCGGAGCGGAGGCGGATCGATCTGCGACCAATGGTGGCTGAGCGAGCAGCTGGAGATCGATGATATTGGCGGCGCCGAGAAACGCGGCGACAAACTCGCTGCGCGGATGATGGTAGATCTGCTCGGGCGCCCCGATCTGCTCAAGTTGCCCGCGGTTGAGGATGGCAATCTGATCGCCCAGCTCCATCGCCTCCTCCTGATCGTGGGTAATGAAGAGCGCCGGGATCCGTAGCTGCCGGAGCAGCGCACGAATCTCGCGCCGCAGCCCACCGCGCATCTGCGGATCGAGCGCACTGAACGACTCATCGAAGAGCAGCAGCGCTGGCTGGTAGGCGAGGGCCCGGGCAATCGCGACCCGCTGCTGCTGCCCACCGGAGAGCTGACCGGGATACTTGTCGCTCTGGTCGGTCAATCCGATCAATCCAAGCATCTCCGCCGCGATCCGCTCGCGTTCAGTTCGCCGCACGCCGCGAATCCGCAGCCCAAAGCAGATATTTTCGGTCACCGTCATTCGCGGAAAGAGCGCATAGTTCTGGAAGATGACGCCAATGTTTCGCTCGCGGGCACGGAGATGCTCGATGTGTCGTCCGTTGAGAAGGATCTCTCCGGCGTCGGGCTTCTCCAAGCCGGCAATGATTCGGAGGGTCGTCGTCTTGCCGCTCCCCGAATGGCCCAGAATGACCAGACTCTCGCCTTCGCCGATCGAGAAACTGACATCAGCGAGAACGCGTTCCGCGCCATACCATTTGCTGACGCCACGCACTTTGAGGGCGGCGCGGCGGGGCTCAGTTGTCGGTTGCAGCTCAGGATTCATTGGCTTGTCACAGTCGGAGCGGGTCGGTCCGTCATCTGCCCCGTCCCCACCTTCCCCACCGCCCTTTGGTCAGCATAATCAGTGAAAAGATGGCGAAGGAGATGAGGGCAAGGACCGCGGCGATCGCATTCGCGCTCTCGATATCGCCTTCGTTGAACTTGGCAAAGATGTAGAGCGGCGCTGTCTGCGTGCGCATGGCCAGGTTGCCGCTGACCATGATCGTCGAGCCAAACTCGCCGATCGACCTGGCAAAGGTGAGCAGCGCGCCGGTGATGATCGCCCCGCGGAGACTGGGCAGAACCACATAGCGAAAGGTCTGCCAGCGCGTCGCCCCCATGGTCTCAGCCGCCGCTTCGTAATTGATGTCGAGATTGTCGAGAGCTGGCTTGATCACCCCAAAAGCCAGCGGGAAGGTGACAAAGATATTGGCGAGGATGATCGCCGCGGTCGTGAACATGATCTGGTAGTCGGTCTGCTCGATGAAGCGGCCCAGCAGTCCGCTCCGCCCCCAGAGCAGCAGGAGCGCAAACCCGGCGACGGCCGTCGGAATCGCCGTTGGCAGGCTGATCAGCACGATCAGGGCGGAACTGCCACGCAGCTGGTCACGCCCCATCACCCAGGCGGCCACCACTCCAAAAAAGACATTGCAGACTGTGGCGACCGCGCTGGTCAGAATGCTCAGCTGGAGAGCGTGGAGCGCTGGCGCCTCCGTGAGGGCGCTCCAGAAATGGACGGGTCCCTTGCTGAAGCCAAAGATGAAGATCGAGGCGATGGGCAGGATCACGAGCGGCATCATCGCGAGGAGGATGAAGCCCATGCCGACGAGACCGGTCAGATCAGGCGGCTCTTGCTGGCGTTTGAAGGATTGCGTCTTGACCATGGCAGTAACAGTTCCGCAGGCCTAGTCATCATCGCGGGAGGTCTGGATCTGACGTTTCCAGACCTCCTCGATCACCTGTTGATAAGCGCCCTTCCAGTCGCCAAGATCGGCCACGGTAAAGGGATGGTCGATCTTCGCGAAGCGGGCATTGAGCGCGTCATCCGTCACCGCGCGGAAGCGTGCGCGCACCCAGGAAGCCTGGGCCGGAGGATCCCAGAGGGAGCGCACAAAGAGCTCGACCACTGCATAGCGGGCGGGCGAGAGTCCGTGACGCGGATGGTTGATGATGACCACCGGATGCTCGGCAAGAATGGTCGTCGGGGGGACGATCATCTCAAAGTCGGGGGACTTTTCGAGCAGTTGGAGAGCCTCCATCTCGTAGGTGATCAGCGCATCGCCCTCCTTGCGCTCAAACTGGGTGCGGGCCTCGCGCGCCGAACCGGGGGTGGAGACGACATTGCTCCAGACCGCGCGGAGAGTCTCGACGGCCCGGGCCGGATTGCGCGTCCCCTCGACACGGCCAGTGCGCAGCAGCGTTCCGCCATAGACGGCGAGGAGTGACCACTGACCGGCCCCCGACGAGACCGGATCACAATGGATGAGCCGCACGCCCTTTCGCCCGAGATCGGCAAAATCACGGATGCGGTGACGATTGCCCTTCTGGACCAGAATGACCATCGCCGTGCGATTGACGATGCCGTGGTGGGGCAGCCGCCGCCAGTCGTGCTTCGTCGAGCCGGTCTCGACCAGCCGGTCGGCATTTCGCGCGCTGGCGAGAATGGCGACGTCTGCCTCGACTCCGGAGACGATCTGGTTGGTGATGATCTCTGAACCGGCGTACGATGGAATGAAGGTCAGCTCCTGGCCAGTCTTCTGCTTCCACTCCTCCCGATAACCCGGGAAGATCTCCCTCTCCAGTGGTTCCTTGACGACACTGAAACCATAGAGGGTGATCGTCCCCTCCCTGACCAGATCAGACTGACGTCGACAGGCGCTCGTGTGAAGAACCAGCAAGGTGAGCAGGAAGAGTGGCAGCGCCGTGTAGAGACGAAAGCTGGACCCGCCAAGATTCTTTGTGTTGAAGACTGGTCTCATAGAACCACGGGAAGTCTGTCAGTGGTCGATCGATCCGGTGCTGCGACGTGATGACATCGGACTTATAACCCCATCTTCAGACAGTGTCAAACCTTGATTTTCGTTCGGTTCCGACCCCGGCCGGAGAGGTGGGGCACGGAGAGAGGCACGAGGTGTGGCGTGGCGGATCAGAGCAGACCCGGGCGAGTGCGCTCGATGGCCATCGACCAGACCGCCGGCTCACCCGCGCTCGCGATGTGGCGACGCACCTTCCGCCAGGCGAGGCCGTAGAGCTGACGCGCCTCGCGTTGTGAGAGGCGTTGCGTCAGGCGATCATCGAGATCGGGCCGGTCACGGGGCGTCAAGCCACCTGCCGAATAACGGTCTCCCTCGCCGGCAAAATGGATCGCCAGTCCTTCACTGAGCCAGCGGGGGCACTCCGAATTGAACTGCGCCAGGACGGCGTGAACCAGTTCGTGGCGGAGCGTGCTCGTGAGTATTCCACGCCGATCGAGCAGATCGAGCGGTTGCAGATCGATCCGGCGCGGACGGGTCGCGCCGGAAGCCCATCCGGAAAGTCCGGTCGCCGCGACAAAGCTCGCGGTAGTCGCGTGGAGATGGATCTCGAGCGGGAAGGAGATCTGTCGACCGATCCGCGATTCGAGATCGCGACGGGCCTCGCCAAGCAGCCGGCGCGCCCTCTCTGTTCGCGCATCTCCGGCGGACCGTCCGGGGATGATCCAGCGGATGACGCCATCGTGGAGCGTGCGCGACTGTGGGGGCGCTGCGGCGGCCCGCGCGGGAATCAGCTGCGGTTCGTCGGGATGGCGCAGCATGGTCGAATCGGCGCCGATCCGGGCGCCGGGAAAGTAGTGATAGAGAATCTGCTGAAAGTTCCGTCCGCGTCGGGCCATCTGGTGGGCGCCATCCTGGCAGAGGCCGAGTCCATGGCCGAACCCGCGACCGCGAAAGACGTAGAGGTCACCCGCGCGACTCATTTCAAAGACAGTGCTCTTGAGGATGTGCCAGCCCAGTCTGCGCCCAATCAGCAACTTGAAGTCCCAGGCGCTGATCCGGAGCTGGCGCTGGCCGTCGAGAGTGATCTGGCCAACCCGGCCGGCCCGATCGACAAGACCAGGCGTCAGATTGCGCAGCCGACCAATACCCCGGGTGGCCGGATCGGCCTGCAGCGCGAGTTCGATCTGCTCGCGGGTCAGGCGGTCTTCCCACCTCCGCCCCTTCGGGTGGCCGGGTTGGGCGGCGCAGAATGGATCGGCCACGCCACGGAGCCAGGGTGGCGCAGAAGGGACCCTCCAGACGGTCGCAACGCTGCTGGTCTGGCCGCCGCAGGCGGCATGGTAGTAGACCTCGGCAATGCCTCCAGCCGGATCGCGCAGCACGAGACCAGCCGTGGCGGCGGCCGCCCGGCCAGCTGGACTATGCGCCGTGGACTCGGGAATGTACCGCTGGCAATGGGTGGTACGGCAGAGATCGAAGCCCTCCCGTTCGTGTCGGCCGAGGTTGTGGAGCGCAAAGGTGCGGATAACGACCGACTGCGCCTCGAGGGCCGCCGCCTCCCGTTCGAGCCCCAGCTCGGCCCGCAGCGCCCCGGCCACGTACTCTTCAAGGGGGATTGGGCGAATCTGCCCGCCCGCGAGGCGGACCCGGATTCGGAGCGGCGGAGCTGCTGGAAGAGGTTGAGCGATCGGGCTCGGCTGGAGTGCGGCCCCCGGCAGAACCTGTGCGGCGACGGCGGCGGCCTCGGCGCCGGTTCCGCGCCGGAGGAAGACGAGAATGGCGAGTTCGATCTGCTCCGGCGCGGAACC
>JBEAVZ010000364.1:0-9760 GCA_041160645.1 Acidobacteriota bacterium | reverse complement strand
CTGAGCAACTGTTCTGATCTGACCCTCAACTCCCGGGGAGGGCGCGAGGGGCCGGAGGCGGAAAATCGATGGCATACCAGACGAAGTCTGTGGCGACAATCCTCTTCCTGATGCTTTTCCTCGGGGGGGGCTACCCGGGATATGCGCAGGAGGGTCCAAACCGGACGCAGGCCTGGTTGAAGTATATCGAGGCCCAGCGTCTGGCCGCCGATGGGCTCGAGAATGGGCGCGAGGAGTCGATCGACCGGGCGATCGAGGCTCTGCGCGAGACGATCCGCCTCGATCCCGGAGCCGCAGAACCCCACGTCGACCTCGCCAATCTGTATCTCTTTGGGAAACCCGATCCGGAGTTGGCGGAGCAGGAAGCCCGCGAAGCGATCCGCCTCGATCCCCAGAATCCCGATGGCCACCTCGTTCTGGGCCGACTGGCCTACCTCATTCTCCGGCGACAGGAGGAGCTGGGAGAGCCCGCCGACCGACCGGATCGTTATGAAAGGGTCAGCGCTGCCTACCAGAAAGTGGCCGCACTCGACTCCCGGCAGACGGAGGCGTGGCTGATTTTGCAGTCGGTCTATGAGTCGAGCAAACGCTTTGACGACCAGATCAACGCCCTCGAGAAGTTTGTCGCCGCTCCGCCCATTGGCCCCGAAAACTTCTTCGTGCGGCAATTGATCAATCCACCCTTCACCGCTGATCGCGCCTGGTTCAAGCTCTCCCTCCTCTACCTGTTGCGGGGAAGGAACGAGGCCGCCCTCACGGCGGCGCGACGCGCCTACGAGTCCGATCCCGAGTCCGATTCATACGCCGATAATCTCTTCGAAGTCATCGGCTGGGTCTCGTCACGCGACGAGGAGGTCCGGCTGCTCCGGCAGCTCTTCGGGAGCGATGCCAGTCCGTCAATGGCCATTCGCTATGCGGACGCCCTGGTCAGAGCCGGGCGGGAGGAGGAGGCACTCGTCATCCTCCGCGATCCAAGCGGCTTGACGGAGGGGACGCAGCTGGCCGCGCGGGCCTCGCTGCGCGCGACGGCGCAACGGCGGCTCAACCGGCGCCCGGAGGCCCTCGCTATCCTGCGCGAGGCGATTGCCGCCACCCGTGATGATGACCAGACCGGGCTTCGCCTCGAGCTGGCGGAGACTCTCGAGGAGCTTGGACGCGATCCCGAGGCGATCGCCCAGTATGAGGCGGTCTTCGATCATCTGCTCCGGCGTGGACCAGAGGTGACGGTCACCGGACGCAGCTTCAATCTGACAGTAAACCGCTTGGTGCGGGTTCTTCGACGCGCGGGTCGTCAGGCGCGGCTCCAGACGATCCTGGCCCGCACCCGGCGGGTGGTCGATGAGCACAACCCCCTCATCGACCAGATCTCTGTCCAGTTGCTGACCGAGGAAGGGCGACTTGAAGAGGCCCTGCGGGTTGCCCGCGCGGCGGCCCGCCGCCACCGCGAGGATCGATCGTGGCTCTTTACCGAGTCCGCACTCCTCGCTGAGCTGCGTCGTTTTCCAGAGAGTCTCCAGCTGATCGAAAATCTGATTGTCGGGACGCCGGAGAGCGCCGACGAGGACTGCGACCTCTACCTGCAACTGGCAAACATCTACCTGCAGATGGGCCAGCAAACGGTTGAGCTGGAGCAGGCGGCCGAGTCGGCCCGCCGTGCCCTCCGCCTTGCCTCGACGAGCAGTTACCTGCGTGATCAGCTGACGAGCGCCCGGATGCTGCTCGCCTCGATCCTTTACCAGCAGGGCCGAGCGGTCGATTCCTTCGCGCTCCTCCGTGAGATTCTTGCCCACGACCCGGTCGATGCCACCGCGCTCAACAATCTGGGCTACTTCATGACTGAGCAGGGGCAGACGCTCGACGAGGCCCGGCGTCTGATCGAGCGGGCCGTCGCTATTGAACCACTCAATGGGAGCTTTCTCGACAGTCTGGGCTGGGTTCTCTTCAAGCTTGGCGAGCTCCCGCAGGCGCGCCTGACCCTCGAGCGGGCCCTCGTCCATTCTCCTCGCAGCGCCACCGCCCACGAACACCTCGGAGAAGCGCTCTTCTCACTCGGACGAAAGGTCGAGGCCCGGCGCGCTTGGGAGAAGGCTCTCGGGCTTACCGACGATCCACGCCAGCAGGAGCGGCTCCGGACCCGCCTCAAATAGGCGCCTGGCGACAGTCAGGCCGTCCGGTCAATCGATACCGATATCGCCCCGGGGATCCCGTACCTGGCTGCGTCGCGACCCGCCGCCGCCTTTCCGCGTGCCTTTTGGCCCTCCTGACCCTCCAGACCGCAGTATTTCTTTCCGCCCACCGCAATTGTGATATTCCAATCGACCTGATCCTGTTATACTCTCAGCGTTCGCTAACATATTGATGAGGTCAGCAGACCGGTAAAAGATGCCCCAAACCGGAGCCCCCCGCTTGTTTACCGTGTTGATGCGGCCCGCGACACACACCGGCGCTCAAAAAGAGCGTTGGCGGCAAGGAGCCCCCGTCATGAGAAGCTTTGTGCGCGCATTGATCGCCATATCGATGTTGGGTGCCACAAGTCTGTCTGTTCCCGAAAATCCCCGCATCGTCAGACAATTTTCTGAGACAATCAGTTTCAAATCCGCCGACAGAGCCCGGCCCGCGGTGGAGCGCCTGTCCAAGGCCGACCCGTTTGGGCAACTCACGCTCGGATTTGAAGAGAACCGCGGCCAGACCAATCGCGAGGTGCGCTACCTCGCCCGGGCCCAGGGCTACCAGGTCTTTCTGACCGATCGTGAAGCGGTCATGGTCTTCGCGGATCAGGAGCGGACAGATGTGCTCCGTCTCGGGTTGACGGGGCGGGCACGGTCAGTGCGTCCTCGCCCACTCGAGGAACTGCCGGGACGGACCAACTATATCCGGACCCGGAACGAGCGCCAGATCGGGCTTCGTTCCTACGGGCGAGTCGTCTATGAAGATGTCTATCCGGGCATCGATCAGATCTTCTATGGCAATCAGCGTCAGCTCGAGTACGATCTGGTCGTCGACCCTGGAGTCGACCCGGCGCAGATTGGGCTGCGGATCGATGGAGCGCAGCAACTGCGGTTGAATGCGGAGGGGGATCTGGTGCTCGCCCTTCGTGGCGAGGAGCTGCGCATGAGCCGCCCGATTGCCTGGCAGGAGATCGACGGGGAATGGCGCCACGTCGCGTGCCAATATGTCCAGACCGGAGAGGATGAGGTTGGACTCCAGCTTGGAGAGTACGATCGTCGCCACCGCCTGGTGATCGATCCGGTGATCCAGTATGCGACCTATCTCGGCGGTAGCGCCGGTGATGCGGTGGTCGATCTGGCGATCGATGGGGAAGGGAACGCCTATCTTACCGGCTGGACCTACTCGATCGACTATCCGGTGCGCACCGGGGCGTGGCAGCTCAACCATCCCGGCGTGAGCACGGCGGTCTTTGTCACCAAGCTTAACCCCAGCGGAACGGCGCTCGTCTACTCGACCTATCTTGGCCCGGTCGATTCGAGGGGTCACAGCATCGCCGTCGATCAGAGTGGTCAGGTCTTCCTGACCGGCCGGACAAGCAGCCCGAACTTTCCGACGACGGAGGGCGCCATGCAGCCCCAACCGATCGGACTGCCTGAGTGGGCCTTCGTCACCAAGCTCAATGGGACCGGCACGGCGCTTGTCTATTCCACCTACCTGACCGGGCTTTCGGCAACGACCGCCACGACGATCGCTGTCGACACCACCGGTTCGGCAGTGGTTGCCGGCAGCGCCGGGGATGGTTTCCCGACGACTCCGGAGGCCTATCAGCCGCGGTTCAAGGGCGGGACCACGGACGGCTTCGTGGCCCGGCTCGATCCGATCGGGGCGACCTTCGAGTACGCCACCTACCTCGGCGGGAGCGATTTCGACGCCGTCCGCGCGGTGACCCTCGACAGTAACGGCCACGTCTATGTGACCGGGGTGACGACCCGCCAGGTCACCCCCCAGAGTACCGATCCCGCCAACGGTCTCGCGCCGCAGGATCAGATTCCCTTCAGTGACTTTCCGGTGACCCGGGGCGCTTTTCAGACGGTTCCGCGGGGCCGCTCCGATCTCTTTGTGACAAAACTCAAGTCGGATGGGGCCGCGCTAATCTATTCGACTCTCCTCGGAGGGACGGGTGAAGAGATGGCCGTCTCCAACCTCTCCGCGGATGAACCGGAACTGGGGCGTTCGATTGCCGTCGATGCGATCGGGAATGCTTATGTGACCGGGACGACCCTCTCCGGCGACTTTCCGACGACCGTCGGTTCTTTTCAGCGCAGCCTGCTCGGCGTCTCGGATATCCTGGTCACCAAGCTCAATGTGGTCGGTTCACGACTCCTCTATTCGACCTACCTCGGCGGGAACAACCGCGATGTGGCGGCGGCGATCGCCGTCGATACGGCCGGCAACGCCTTCCTGACCGGATGGACCCTCTCGGCCAACTTTCCCCTCACCGCCGACGGGCTCCGTCGTAAGACGCCCGAGAGTTCGGGAGTTCCGACGGCCTTCGTCACCCAGCTCAACAAAGCCGGGGCCATCCTCGACTTTTCGACCTATCTCGGCGGGAGCGCCGGTGAGCAGGGAACCTGCATCGCGGTCAGTCAGGCTGGCAGCACCTATGTGGGCGGATTCACCAGTTCGGCCGATTTTCCAACCACCCCGCGCAGCCTCCGTCCGCAGCTGGCCGGGCAGCAGGATGGATTTGTCGTCCGCTTTGTGCCCGGGAGCGGCCCCCTCGAAGTGGCGCAGATTCTTCCGCAGCGCGGCGGAGATGGTGGTTCGGTCTGGGCGATTCTGCACGGTCTGCAGTTCAAGGAAGGGGCCGTGGTCAGGCTGGTCCGCGAGGGGGAGAGCGAGATTGCCGGGACGGGAATCAATACTGGCGCCGATGGGCGCACGATCAGTGTCCGCTTTGACCTGACCGGAAGGCGGCGTGGGGACTGGGATCTGGTGGTGACCAATCCGGATGGCCTCTCCGCGACGCTCCGCGCCGGGTTCACCATCGAGGCTGCCCGTGAGCCGGTCGTGCAGATCGATTCACACTGGGGACCGGCCTCGCTCCGCGCCGGACAACGGCAGCAGTACTGGATCAGCTACCAGAATACCGGCAACAATGACGCTTATGGCGTGCCGGTCTGGATCAAGGTTCGGAACACGGCGGCGGTCCGGATCGTCAGTGGGACCTCGCTGCCGATGCCGCTCCCCGGAGAGGCGCCGATCGACTTTACCCAGGTGCCGACCGGATTGATCAATGCCGATGGCGGACAGGTCGTCCCCCTCGTGCTGGCAATCGTTCCACCTGGGCGCACCGGATACCTGGTGATCGAGATGCTTGCTCCCAACCAGGTTGGCGCCGCCATTCCATTCGAGGTCTGGGCGACCCGGCCCATCTTCGATTCGAAGGTGACCTCACTCGATTCGCTCGCCGAGTGCTATCGTTCGATCGTCAAGATCAT
Source organism: Acidobacteriota bacterium (assembly GCA_041160645.1). GTDB lineage: Bacteria > Acidobacteriota > Blastocatellia > RBC074 > RBC074 > CAIOZW01. Next base: position 4,310 of record JBEAVZ010000364.1, on the reverse strand, counting down.
CTCGACCCAGGCCGGACTCGCGATTCCCCAGACCTGCGATGGCGATATCCTTGCCGACTGGCAGTTTCTGGTCGCCGGGGCCATTCAGCAGAGCCTCCAGTCGACCAGTCGCCAATCCCAGATCCTCTCGCTCAACCATCTGCTGACCGGGCTGGTCTTTGCCGGTTCACGCTGCGCGAAGGGCGCCCTGGCCCTGGCCCAGGTCAACAGCGCCGTCTCGCGGACGGTTGGGGTGCGGGATGATCTGCGCAGCTGCCTCGGGGGACGACTCTCCTACACTTTCTGGATCATCACGGTGGTGCGCTCTTTTCCCCAGTTTCTGAACATCGGGGTCGTGGGCGAAGGTCCGGATCGTTTTGTCTCTCCGCGCCAGACCCTCGAATATGCGATCGGCTTTGAGCACTCCGCGATCGCCCGCACAAGTGTCCGCGAGGTCACGATCACCGATCAGCTCGACCTCGAGGCGGTCGATGTCCGAACCTTCGCCTTTGGCCCCATCGTCATTGCTAATCGCGTCGTCGTCCCGGTCACGGGGCAGCTCAACTTCGAGGAGGAGATCGATCTTCGTCCGGCACGCAACGTGATTGTCCGGGTCGTTGCCATCATGAAGCCGGATTCCGGCCAGGTCTCCTGGAGCCTGACGACGATCGATCCGCTGACTGGCCAGCCACCGGTCGATCCGGCGGTCGGTTTTCTGCCACCCAATGTCGTCTCTCCCCAGGGGGCGGGCGGGGTTGGTTACTCGATCTCCGTCCGCGCTGATCTGCCCAGCGGGAGTGTCATCGCCAACCAACCGTCGATCACGTTTGATCGGGAAGAGGCCAATCTGGCCGAACCCTGGACCAACAAGCTCGACTCCGTCAAACCGGAGAGCCGGGTCGACGTTCTCCCAACCAATCAGCAGTCCCCGAACTTCACCGTCCGCTGGCGAGGCGCAGATAACGATTCCGGCATCAGTGGCTACTCGATCTTCGTCCAGGTCGATCAGGGTGAATGGCAGCCCTGGCAGACCAATGTCACGACCACCTCGGCCACTTACAATGGCACCCTCGGCCGCCGCTACGCCTTCTATTCGGTCGCCACCGACAAGGTCGGCAATGTCGAGGATCCGCCCCTCACGACGGTCGGCTCGGCCTCTGGTCAGATCGTTCCGGATACGACGACCATCATTCAGAACTATGACCTCGGCATGCAGGATGATCGGAATGGCAACTTCCTGCTTTTCAACTCGGTCACCGGAGACTACTTTGTCGTCAATTGCGGCACGGGTGGGTTCACCTTTACCGGCCGCGCCCAGGTCAGCCAATCGGGGACGATGATGACCCTCACCAGCGCACTGCTCTTTGCCCGCATCGAAAGGCGCGTCATTTCGCCATTCTTTGCCGACGCCAGATTCAAGCAGTCGACGGTCGGTATCGTCTACACCATCCTTGACCGAAACCAGTCCAACAATACCTGGCGGTGCAGCCAGTAGCAATAACCGGGAGCAGACCCCGGCCAGAGATGAGATGCTGACACTTCAATCGTACGCGAAGATCAATTGGACCCTCGAGATCCTTGGTCGCCGGACTGATGGCTACCACGAGCTGCGAACCATTCTCCAGACCGTCGATCTGGCTGACACGCTCAATTTTACCCCGCTCGATCACGACATCGTCGTCGAGTGTGACCATCCCGAGGTCCCGACGGATGAGCGGAATCTGGTCTGGAAGGCGGCCAGCCTTCTCCGTGAACTGACCGGTCTCGAGCGGGGAGTCCGGATTGAGATCATCAAGCGTATTCCCACCTCCGCCGGTCTTGGCGGCGGGAGCAGCAACGCCGCAGTGTCCCTTCTGGCGCTCCTCCGTCTCTGGGAGATCGAGCTGCCGTTACGTCAACTCTTCAGCCTTGGCAGCCGTCTCGGAGCCGATGTCCCCTTCTTTTTTATTGGCGGAACCTGTCTCGGAGTCGGACGAGGTGACGAAGTCTACCCGGTGGCCAATATCGAGGTCGATCACCTGCTCCTCGTCAATGCCGGGATTCTTGTCCCGACGTGCGAGGTCTATGCCAATCTGCCGCCTGAGTTGACAAACCCGGAGGCCGTGGTTAAGATGCCTCTTTCGCTTGAGTTGGCTTATGAGGCTGATAGTCTCCCGGCACGTTATACCCGAACCGGAACCGGCGCTGGAAGCCCGGCGGTCGGCCTGAGGCCCTCAGCCGGAACGATTCGGCCCGGTCTCCTCAAAAACGACCTGGAGATTCCCGTTCTCCCCCGGTACCCGAGACTGGCGGAGGTGAAGCGCCAGCTGATCGAACTGGGGGCAACCGACTCGCTGATGTCCGGAAGCGGCTCGACCGTCTTCGCGATCTTTGACAACGATCAGACAAGGCAGGAGGCTGCCGCAGCTCTGCGGGCCACTGGATGGTGGGCTCAGCCCGTCGGCACGATCAGCCGCGACGACTATGGTTCGTTTATGTCATACCGCTCCTGAGTCATCGCCAGTCTCCACTGGCCATTACAGTCGATTGGCCGGGGCGCCGGATATCTCTTTTCGGGACAGTCTGCCGGACCCGGTTTTACCGGCCCAGCGTTGCGGGCAAGAATTAATCGCGTTGATGGGGTGATGGGGTGATGGGTTGATGGGTTGATGGGTTGATGGAATGTTGCTTGAGCGATAAGAGATCGCTCGCACCGCTCCACCCGACAAGATTTTATGCTGCTGCCGGAGGCCGGTTCCTGTCAGTCGAAAATGAGACGCCCGGCCATTGTTGGGTCATTGGCCATTCTTCATTGGCTATTCTTAGGTTAGTGGCCATTCTTGGATCATTGATTAGTTTATTTTTGCACTAATTCATTGGGCACCAATTTGTTGGGGAGTCGCCAAGCGGTAAGGCAGCGGCCTTTGGAGCCGCCATTCGCAGGTTCGAATCCTGCCTCCCCAGCCACAATCGCCCGGTGGAAGTGGCCCGGAGCAAGGATTCTCCCTGCCCGCTGCTCTCTTCCACTCAGGCATATTGAGCGACGTGAATACCCTACAAATTTTCTCAGGTAATGCGAATCGCCCCCTCGCCGAGGAGATCTGCCAGTACCTTGGGCTGCCGCTCGGACGAGCCAATGCGACACGTTTTCCGGATGGGGAATTCAACTTCCAGATCCTCGAAAATGTCCGAGGAAGCGACGTCTTCATCGTCCAGTCGACCTGTCCGCCGGTCGATGCGCACCTGATGGAACTGTTGATCATGATCGATGCCTTCCGTCGCTCATCCGCCGACCGGATTACGGCGGTCATCCCTTATTATGGTTACTCGAGGGGAGACAAGAAGGATCGTCCACGGATCCCCATCTCGGCCCGCCTGGTCGCTAATCTCATCACCACGGCCGGGGCAAACCGGGTTCTGGCGGTCGACCTGCACGCCCCGCAGATCCAGGGATTCTTTGATATCCCGGTTGATCACCTCTACGCTGCACCCGTGATGATCGACTACTTTGCCTCGAACCCGATTGACAACCTGGTAGTTGTCGCTCCGGATCCGGGAGGAGCCGAGCGGGCGCGGGCATATGCGAAGCGGCTTAACGCCGGTTTCGCCATTGTTGACAAGCGGCGTGATAAATCGACCCCCGGCCATTCGGAGGCCGAGGTGATGAATATCGTTGGTTCGGTCGATGGGCGCATTTGTCTGATCGTCGACGATATGGTCGACACAGCCGGCACGCTGACCAAGGTTGCCGAAGCGCTGCGCCGCAATGGGGCGGCGCGGGTGCTGACCAGTTGTGTGCACGCGGTGCTCTCCGGCAACGCCGTCGACCGCATCGCAGCTTCGCCGCTCGAAAAGGTGCTCTACACCAATTCGCTGCCGCAACGTCCCGACTGTGGGGCGCCGCTCTATGAATGTCTCTCGATCGCGCCCTTGCTCGCCGAGGCGATCAAGTCGATCCACGATGAGACGTCGGTCAGCCGCCTCTTTATCTGAGGTAAGGCCGTCAGGGTGGTCGGGCAGGGTTGGGCTTCTTAGAGTTTCAGCCCACCGGGGCATTGCAGTTGGACCGCTTTTCGCGTTAAGGTACCCAATTCTTCCGGAAATGACCGTTGTGAGTTCGGTCGGGCATTGTTTTAGTTTTTTGGTTTATCGTTGAATTGACAACATTTGAATCGGTTCGATTCTGATTGACTTTGATCGGAGTTTTTCCATGAGTGAAAGTACAACAATCTCTCTTCAAGCCACTACTCGTCACGAGACGGGGAAGAATGTTTCACGGCGCCTCCGTGTCGCCGGAACCTGGCCGGCGACCCTCTATGGAGCTGATGAAGCGCCAGTGACCAGTGCGGTGG
>JBEAVZ010000281.1:0-5320 GCA_041160645.1 Acidobacteriota bacterium | reverse complement strand
CAGAGGTGAACCTGCGCCTGGCCGGCGATCGTGCGCCCAAAGCTCGAATGGAGAAACATCCGCTCGGTCAGCAGTGATGATGAGAGGATGAGGATGCGTGGTTGTGTCATGAGCTGCTCCGGGTCACCGGCCCGCTTCCCAACTTATGCCCCCAATCGATTCCCCAATCAATTTTTGGATTGAGGACGGCTCTTCCCGCCGGATCGAAATCACCGCGGACCTCGATCATGAACTTGTCCGAGAGGTGGCGGCCTGATCCACCCGCGGAGTCAGCGACCAGAAACTTGAACTGCGCGGCGTAGACACCCGGAGTCAGCCACAAGGGCGGCAGTTCGAGCCGGATCGTCGCCGTGCCGTCGAGCAGCTCAGCGCCAATCTCCCGGCTCGCGATTCGCTGGTGGATGATCTGTCGGCCGGCGAAGTCCTCGAGGATCAGGAAGATCCACGGGTTGAGCAGCTGGCGCGCCTCGAGCGGCAGGATGAGGCGGAAGGGACGGGCGGCGCTGATGGCCCCTTCGCCCCCCGTTTCACTATCCTCGATCCGCGGGCGACCAATCACCAATGGGCTGTTTCCGATAGTCGGCGCCGGAGCCGTCTCCAGGCGGCGCAGGTACTCGCTGATGCTCTCGGCTGGGGTCCCACGGTGAACCACCTCGCCACCTTCGAGCAGAATCGCCCGGTGGCAGAGCTCCTGGACGGCGCCAAGATTGTGGCTGACGAAGAGGACCGTCCGTCCCTGCCGCGCCACATCGTCCATCTTTCCGAGGCACTTCTTCTGAAACGCCGCGTCGCCAACGGCCAGAACCTCGTCGATCAGCAGGATCTCTGGTTCGAGGTGGGCGGCCACGGCAAAGGCGAGACGCAGGTACATTCCTGATGAGTATCTTTTGACCGGCGTGTCGATGAACTGTTCGACCTCGGCGAAAGAGACGATCGCGTCGAACTGGCGGAGAATCTCGTGCCGTTTCATGCCGAGGATCGAGCCATTGAGAAAGATGTTTTCGCGACCCGTCAGTTCGTGGTGGAAGCCGGTGCCGACTTCAAGCAACGCCCCAACGCGCCCGGTGATATCAGCGTAGCCCCGCGTCGGTTCAGTGATGCGGGAGAGGATCTTCAGCAGCGTGCTCTTGCCGGCGCCGTTGCGGCCGATGATGGCGACGACGTCACCCTGCTCGACCTGCAGATCGACATCCCGCAGCGCCCAGAATTCCCGGGGAGGCGCACTCCGGCGCCAGCCTCCACGCACGGCGCCACTCACCGTTTCGCGGAGTGTCCGGTAACGCACACGCCCTTCGCCGAGCCGGTACCGCTTCGATATGCCCACGGCATCAATGACCCGTTTTGCCATAACTGGCGCTCCTCTTTCGGCCAAGAATCATGCCCGCCGAGATCATCTGCCAGAGGAAGAAGCTGTTGTCACCCTCTCCGTCAAAGAACTTCTGGCACTGGCGGCGAATGGCCGGGCCATCGAACCAGCCGCCACTCCCAAAATCGAGGGCGGCCTCGACCATCTCCGTCGCCCAGTGGCGGAGCGGACCGCGCAGCCATTCGCGTTGCGGCGTCTGCACCGCCCGCTTCGGCGCGAGCGCGAGGTTGGCCGGGACGAGCCGGGCGGCAATTTGCCGCAGGAGGATCTTTGTCTGACCTCCAGGCCGGGGCTCAATCTTTCTCTCAGCAGGTTGGCGGAGGGCCAGCTCGACCAGGCGATGGTCGAGAAACGGTTCGCGCAGTTCGGTCGAGGCGCGCATCGAGATCCGGTCATTGAAGCGCAGCGCCCGGGGCAGCTTGGTCTGCGTGATGTCCCGGTGCTGCAGGTTGCGCAGCCGGTCGGGGTAGCAGTCGGGCAGGGCCGTATCATTGGCCAGCGCCCGAAACTCGGGGAGCAGCCCGGCCGCAAAGGTCGCCGGATCACGGCTGCCCTGGATGACCGGTTGCCCCTTCTCGTTCCGGTAGTAGTCGTAACCGGCCCACTGCTCATCCATCCCCTGACCATCGAGAAGAACCCGCACTCCGCGGTGCTGCGCCTCCGCGAAGAGCCTGGCGTAGGCAATGGTTGGCAGCCCCCCGAATGGTTCATCCGCGGCTGATTGCACGGCGTGCGCCAGTACCGGAACATCGGCCGCGCTCAGCGCGCAGACAATCGGTCGGCGTCTCGAGCTGGCGAGCATGCCCTCGACCCAGGGAAGTTCATCGTAGTTCGGATCGCCCGTGACGAAGGTGAAGGCCTCGATCGCCGCGTCAGGTGCGGCCTCTTGATCGACGAGCGCAAGGAGGAGCGATGAGTCGAGTCCTCCGCTGAGATTGATGGCGACGGGAAGATCGGATCTGAAGCGGAACCTGACACTCTCCCGCAGGAGGGCTTCGTATTCAGCGGCGACTTCGCCTTCTGGTCGTAAATCTTCGGCCGATCCCGTCTGTGCGGCCAGATCATACCACTTGCTGATCTCGATCCGGCCCCCCGCCCAGGTCAGGGTATGGCCTGCCGGAAGCGCGTGGATCTCTTCCCAGAAGGTTTCACCCCCCGACTCCATCGTTCCATTGGCGAGGTAGTTGGCCCAGGTTCGTGGGGCGGGTGTCGCGCCGAGGCCCACCCTCTGCAGGGCCTTGATCTCACTCGCCGCAAAGAGCGTTCCATCCGCCCGGAGATGGTAGTAGAGCGGCTTCACTCCAAAGCGATCGCGGGCGGCAATCAGCCGGCCCGTCTGGCGATCCCAGATCAGAAAGGCAAACATGCCGATCAGGCGGTGGAGCGCCGCGTCTCCCCACCGGCGCCAGGCGGCAAGGATCACCTCCGTATCGGTGCGGCCCCGAAACGGATAGTCGCTCAGCGCCGCGCGCAATTCGGGATGGTTGTAGATCTCGCCGTTGAAGACGATCCGCAGTCGACCATCCGCACAGGTCATCGGTTGAAGCCCGCCGGGTGTCGTGTCGATGATGCTCAAGCGATTGTGACCAAGTCCGACCATCTCGTCTGGCGCACCATCCCCGAGCGCGGAAATGAAGATGCTCCGCGCGTCAGGTCCACGGTGGCGAAGGGCATCGACCATCCGTTCGAGTTGTGAGCCTTCCCAGCTGCGTCCAATGATTCCCGATATTCCACACATTGCTGATTCAATCCCTCCGGTCACGTGGCTGGAGCTGCTCCGCCCGTTCCCAGTCTGCGGGAGTATCGATGTTGATCGACGATTCCGGATCGACCGGATAGCCGATCGTCCGCGCGCCATAGAGACTGTGAAGCTCAACCAGCACCCGGCGGCGCGTCAGGTAGATGCTCCCCTCGCGATGGAAGGCGGGGGGCAGATCCTGACGCCGACTGATCGGAAGCTCTGCCCCGGTGCTCAGCCGCAGCGCTCCACCGAGATCGCTGAAGTAGACCCAGTGCGGGTTGTACTTCGCCGGAACCGGCAGCACACTGACCAGCGTATCGGCGTCAGCGCTGATGAACCGACGGATGCAATCATCGATCAATTGGGCCGTCCGCAGTGGATTGGTCGGCTGCAATAAACAGACGGCGTCGAATGGTTGATCAGTTTTCTCAACCATCTCCAGCGCGTGAAGGACTACCGGCAGCGTCGGAGTTGCGTCGCCGGCCAGCGCCGCCGGTCGCTCGAAGGGGACCTCGGCGCCGGCCGCCCGGGCGATCGCCGCAATCTCCTGATCATCAGTGGAAACGATCGTTCGCGTCAGCAACCGCGCGCCACGCGCGGCCTCGATCGTCCAGGTGATCAATGGTCTGCCCCAGAGCGGCCGCACATTCTTGCGCGGAACCCCCTTCGATCCACCACGGGCTGGGATGAGTCCAAGTATTCTCATGGCCAGGTATTCTTATCGTCGGCTGAAGATGTAGCGATTCTCGCCAACGCCATACTTGACGCTGGCATACGGTTCACCACGATGAAGACGTTCGATCCGGTCGAAGTCGGTCCCCCGGGCCAGCCGCTGCACGGCGACGGCTCCGGAATCCCCGAGCGCCTCCTCGATCTCCTGCGGCGTGAGCCTGAGATTGACCGGCGCGAGGACGTGGTCGAGCATATAGAAGATTCGGTTGGCCGGTAGTCCCATCAGCCCGAGGATCTCGCGCGCCAGTCGATGCTCTTCATTAGCCATGATCTGGCGCATGATCTCGATCATCTCCCAGAAGAGTCCGCCTGGATTCTCGATCAGGTAGAGCCAGCCGAGGCCGCCCGGCTTGAGTACCCGCAGCAGTTCGTCGATGCCGCGTCGCCAGTCGACCGTGTGGTGGAGCACTCCATTCGAGAAGACGAGATCGAAATCGGCGGCCGGGAAGGGGAGTGCGAGAACGTTACCCTCCATGAACCGGACGCCATCGATCCGCGCCTCGGCCAACCGTTGGGTGGCTGTCGCGATATTGACCGCTGAGATATCGATCCCCACCACTTCGGCGGCCCCGAGCAGTCGCCAGGCGATCGTGTACCGGCCTCCGCCACACCCGGCGTCGAGGATCCGCCGGCCGGCGATCTCCGCGAGGGGGATACCGTTCCGCTCGAGGCGCTCGCTGAGCAGCCGCACCGGCTCGTCACGGTAGGAACTGGGGGAGAACCCGGCAAAGAGGCCGCCGTAGTGCGCTCCGGTCACCGCTTCGACCTGCTCCGGTCGCGCTGTTCCCGCCAGCCCGGCCTTGACGGTTGGGAGGCGTCCGGCGCGATCCTCGATATTGTCGAGTCGGGTGAAGTTGAAGAACCCCTCGACATCACGCAGCAGTTGATTACAGGCCCGGACCGGTTCTTCGTTGCTGGCAAAGATCCGTTCCATCCCCTGAAAGAGGGCCGTCACGCTCTGGGCCCGGGCGAGCGAGGCTGCTCCGTTGTCGCCCATTGCGGCCGCGGCCGCGATCGCTTCTGCACTGTCGAGTCGGTGCGTCATGCTCTTCTCCTCTCCGCGCTCCAAGCGGCCTCGACGATCGGGTAGCGGCGCTGACGCGCAGCCATCTCCGCCACATACTCGTCCATCATTCCGGTCGCCAAGTGATGGCGCATGGTCCGGACTGCCGCGGCATTGAAGTCACGGAGTCGATAGACCTTCCCGATCGTCTCATCCTGACGCGCCGGGCGGGCCCGCCCACCGGCGACCGCGGCCACCGCCGCGTCCAATGCCTCCAGCCCGGCGATGATCGTCCGCACTCCCAGCTCGTGCGCACCGTCCGTCGGGTGGGCCAGCGGCCGAACCTGCGTCAGAATCGCCCCGCCGTCGACTTGTGGAGTCGCGAGATGAATCGTCGCGCCAACCAGCTCCGGCTGGCGGTTGACCAGTGGCCAGAAGTTGGTTCCCGAACCGCGATAGTAGGGGGAGAGTCCGAGAT
>JBEAVZ010000267.1:0-3095 GCA_041160645.1 Acidobacteriota bacterium | reverse complement strand
TGACAATTAAAGTTTTGGACCCGCCGATCCTTCCAGCCTGCCACGCTGTTCTAAGACCCTGGCTGGCAGCAGATTTCAAGCTGAACCTGAACTGCTCTTTGATCCATACTGGGGGTTATTGTAGTTGCTGTAGTAGCGGTGATAGTAGTACTCGTCATACCCGTCACGCTTGATATCGACATTGTTGAGAATCACGCCGAAGATCCGGGCATTGACGCCGGCCAGTTCCTGGCGGGCGCGCCGGATCATCTCCTTTGTGCTCCGCCCGGATTGGACGACGAGCATCGAACCATCGACCATGGTCGAGAGGATGACCGGATCGGTCACGGTAATCAGCGGTGGCGAGTCGATGATGATATGGTCGTAGCGCGCGCTCAAAATCCGCAGCATTTCACGCATGCGCTCCGAACTGATCAGCTCCGCCGGATTGGGCGGAATCGGGCCAGCCGTCAGAACCGAGAGATTGGGCATCGGCAGCTTGACGATCAGACTATCGATCTCCCCATTGCCCGAGAGATAGGTCGAGAGACCGCGAATATGGCCAATCTTGAAGGTCTTATGCACGGTCGGTCGACGCATATCCGCGTCGATAAGGAGCACCGATGCACCAAGCTGCGCCATCGAGATCGCCGTGTTGACCGCGGTGGTCGTCTTTCCCTCGCCAGGCTGACTGCTGGTAAGCAGAATCGTCTTTGGTGGCTTGCCGGCAGTCGAAAGGAGCAGCGACGTTCTCAGCATCCGGTAGGCTTCAACAACCGAGGAGAGACCGTCGAGGGTGGCCAGCTGATTGCCCTTGGGCTGGAGTCCGCGCGGAACAATGCCGCCGATATTGGTGATCACGGTCCCCTTCCCGACCCGGTGTTGCCGGTCGGTCGGGCGCGGTCCGGTGGTCAGCTCCCCCCTCTTGACGTGCGAGGAGCGGAGAGACTGGGAATTCATGGCCGGAATAACCGCCAGGGTGGGCAGCTGGGTTGCCCGCAGGACATCTTCGACATTCTTGACCGAATTGTCGAAATACTCGATGAGCAACGCCAGACCGATCCCCACCCCAAGGCTTAGAATCAGACCGAGCAGAACCGAGCGAACTCGCTGTGGGCCAATGGGCTCGACCGGGGTTCGCGCCGGATCGATAATCCGCAGATCCTTCACCTGATCAGCGCGCTGGATATTGACCTGATTGGTCTTCTGCAGAAAATCATTGTAGAGCTCCTTGGCCGTATCGACATTCTGCTTCAGAATATTGAACTGGATGGCATCCTGATTCTGTTGGATGGCCTCACCCTTGGCCTTGGTCAGCGAGTCCTTAATCAGCGCCTCTTCACGGACTGCCCGGTCGTAATCGGCGCGCAGCCGCTCCGACAGCACTTTTGAGCTATCGACGATCATGGTCTCCAGCTCTTCGATCTGGTGGCGCGTCTCGATCACGCGCGGATTCTCCGGTCCGAAGCGTGCATTCAATTCCGCCAATTTGAGTTGAAGATCGCTCAAATCCGCCCGCATCTGCGCACTGCGGCGGTCGGCGAAGGCCTCCGGAAGCTGCAGAATGCGCCCCTTTCGAACCTCCTCGTAGATCGACTGCTTGAGGATGCGATCTGTCTCCGCCTTCTGGGCCTGGCTGTAAATATCGGCCAGCTTGGTCCCGGTCAGACTCGAATTATCGCTGTTGCCAAACAGATTGTGGGAGATCGAATAGCTGGCCAGCGCCTGTTCGGCTTGTTGAACCTGGGCCTGGAGACTGCGGGTCGTCCGATCGAGCCAGTTGGCAGAGGTGGTGAAGTTGTCCGTCTTGTTCCGGTAGCTGTACTCGATGAAGACCCGGGCGACCCCATTGGCGACGCTCGAGGCAATCTCCGGATCAGTATGCGTAAACTTGACGTCGATAGCGCGCGTGTTGGCCACCTGCTGAACGGTCAGCATCGACATGAGCGTCTGGACATACGGAGCGAGCCGAGCCGCCTCCTGCGGCGGTCGCTGCTCATTGGCCATCGGCTCGATCAGCAGCGGTTCGAGTGTTGGAAGCGGAGTCTTCGGTCGTTCAACCTTACTGCCAAAACTGGAGAAGATCGACTTGACCGAGTCGGCAACCGTGCGGCGCCCCCCGTCCAGAAAACGGGGATTCTGGTCAAGTCGAAGCATGACCACGACATCCTCCAGCAGCGGATAGGTCTTGATCATGAGCAGATCGGTGTTGATCCGCTCATTGTCGTTGCTCGCCAGAACCAAGTCCCCGAGCTTCATCTCTGACTTGTTGTGATTGAAGGCAATCTTGGCGGCCGCCTGGTAGTACGATTTGTTCCGAAATGACTCGATCGTCACGATCGTCGTGACGACGATGACGATCGACAGGATCATCAACCGGCGCTTCTTGACCTTCCGCCACATTTCACGCAGGTCAAAGCCCTCGCCGGCGGGCTGGGTATTGTAATAATTATAGGATAGCTGATCCATCGAGTTGAGCGCTGGCGCGCCACTCGGTCTGATTTGCAGGGACTTCTCGAGGTGGACCGGATTGGGCTGTTGCCCCCATGAGTTGTGATCTTGAGACATTTGTTAACCCGCCTTGTGGGTCCCACCTGCCTGTGCATTCAGCCTACAGAGCGGACGACGGAGAGCAATCTTCCCCGCGCCACACCGGGACACGACTATTTCTGACACGGGACCGGGGCATCTCTTCCGCACGAGACGCGGCAAGTGTTCGCAGTCGCGGACTGACCTCGGCCGCCAACAATCCCGGCCTGCTCCTGCTCGACCAGGTCCGGCTCGGACTACTCCGGCCTCTCACCGCCGCCCCGGAGAATCGAATCGTCGGGCGGGCAAGTCACCTCGATTGTCGAAGCGCAATCGGAAGAGAGCATGAGCGGCATTTGAACCGCGATATTAGAAACGTTTTCCGTTCTAATGGTTGCATTGGGATTTTACCGGAGATGCGAAGGATTTCAAATACATCAGGCAAACCAAGCGCTGATTTATCAATTACTTCCGGCAGACATCGAGGCTAACTACCCTCTCAGATCGCGGCCTGAGCGGCGACGCGGGTTCGCGCCGTAACCGCCCAGTTTGTCATAAGGTTTATATGATGAGTAGCCGGCATACCC
>JBEAVZ010000246.1:0-10103 GCA_041160645.1 Acidobacteriota bacterium | reverse complement strand
CAATCCGCCCACCCACTGGCGAGAGGGGCAGTATGAGAATGGGGAGGCCAGGCTGCCGGTGGTCAATGTCACCTGGTATGAGGCCCGCGCCTTCTGTGAATGGGCCGGGAAGCGGCTGCCCGTCGAGTCGGAATGGGAGTATGCCGCGCGGGGGCGTGACAACCGCCTCTATCCCTATGGCAACGAATGGAAACCGCGTTTCTCAAATGCCCGGGAGACCGGGCTGGACAAACCCCAGGCCGTCGGGAGCTATCCGGAGGGAGACAGCACCTTCGGGGTGGCGGATCTGGCGGGAAATGTGGCGGAGTGGACCGAGACGGAGTACCTGCCCTATCCGGGAAGTCAGGCGCGGCGGGACGATGGGCACCGGATCATTCGGGGTGGAGGCTTTCGGGTTCCCGCCCGCGAGCAGACGGCAACAGAGAGATTCTTCGACCGTCCGAGCGCCAGCTACGACTTTGTCGGGTTCCGCTGCGCAAAAGATCAGGCGGAGAGTGGCGCCGGCGGGGCAGCACAGGGAAAAAATTGAGCTAAGACCGAACAACTGAGCACAGAATACCGTATCACAACAAGATGAAGACGACGAGCTTGAACGACGACTGCAGATATGGTTCAAAGAGACCATCGACCGACCGGCTGCTGGTGGGGCTGGCGCTGCTAGTGATCTGGCTCTGGCCGGTGGAGGTCGTCGCCCAGCGTCGTTACACGATCACGCGACCGAAGGAGCGATCGAGTTCGGAGACGGTCCGGGTCAAAACGGCCTCTCGTCAGGTGGGCTCACGCGGGGTGCTGGTCGTGCTGGTCGAGCCGGTGCTGCCGGGACAGATCGTGGTCAGAGGGCTCGACGGCAAGGATCTGGCGCGGGCCACGGCCGATCAGGAGAATGGTCAGGCTGAATTCTCACTCCCCCTCGCCAAACCTTACAAAATAGAAGTCAGCCACCCAGGCTACGCCAGCACGTCCATCCAGTCACGTCCACTGAGCCGACAGACGGTCATTCGCGCGAGGCTCAATGCCCAGTGGGCCTCGCTCCGCCTGCGCGACCTCCCGGCGCGGGCCCAGGTGCTGATTGATGACCGTGAAAAAGGGGTCGCTGACGAGAGTGGATCGACGGTCATTACCGAGATCCCCCCCGGCGAGCATCGCCTGCGGATCATCCACCCCGATTACAACGATTATGTCGACACCTTTGAGGTGGTCGAGGCGGGTGAAGAGGTCAGCTTTGGCCGTATTCCATTGACACGGGTGGCGCGACTCGACGTTGAAGGGCCCGCCGGAGCGCTGATCCTGATCGATGGAGCCCTGCAGGGGAAGATCAACGAGAGTGGTCGACTGCAGATTCTGTACGAACTGGACCAGGTCACGGAACGGACGATTTCGGCCGAGCTGGTCGGCTTCCAATCGTGGCGAGCCAAACTGGCGCTCAGTCCGGGGCCACGGAAGATCCAGGTAGAGATGAGTCCGGTCGTCACCTCGGCCGGAGTCTCCGATTTTTTCGACTCCCTCAACCAATGGCAGACACCGCCGGAGTGGCGAGTCATCGGAGACGCACGAAACAAACGGCTCGAAGTTCGGGGGCCGCAGCCAGGAATGCTCAAGGGGCTGATCTATCGTGATCTGCAGGCCACCTTTACCGTCTGGTTTGGCGAAGCGAAAGGGGCGAGCTGGATCGTGAAGATCGATCCGGAGGGGCGCAACTACTACCTTTTCCACCTTGCCGGGCCAAAATCTACCGGCGCCACACCACGCCGATTCTATACTTACCTCGTCAGGAACGGAGGTGAGCCGGTCGAGGTTGGGACCCCGGCCCCTCTTCTTGCCGATATCACTCCCCAGGCATCCTACACCATTAATCTGACCATCAGAGACTACACCATTCAACACACGATCACCTCAAACGAGACGGGCGAGACCAACGATCTGGGCATCTGGACCGACGTCTCGGCAGAACGAGAGAAGTACCTCTTCGGAACATTTGGATTCCGTTCACTGCAAGGCGAGGTCTTCATCGTCGATGATTTGAATATCGAGCCCTTCCGGAAACCGTGAGGAGCGACCGAGCTGCGGTGGGCGGCGGCTGGTCCGACGATCTTGCCGGCAGCAGTCGTGAGCAGTCGTGGCTTCGAAATCAGAGTCCATTGGCGGCCGTATTGTGGCGAAAGAGAAGTTGATCAAATATGGACAAGAAGGATCTGCAGAAGAAGAGCGCGCAGACGGCGGAGTGGTTCGAGAGACACCTGACCCGTCGGGCGGTCGGTAAAGGTATGGCCATCTCGGCCGTGGCGGGGATGGCCGGGGTCACCCTCTACAAGTTTCTCGCGAAGGGAGATGATGAGGTAACGCTCGACTCCCTCGAACTGCAAAAGCGGGAGGGGTGGTCGGTTGGGGCCAGCGAACGACCGCTCATCTATCCGGCCGGCGCCGTGGCGGTCGATAGCCGCCAGAAAGGCTGGAGCGGTTATGACCCATCCTACCTGATCTCCGTCTACCAGCCGGTCAGCCCGACCTGGCAACCATTCTTTGTCCCGACCCTGCTCCAGTCGCTCAATCAGCCAACGCTGAGTTCACAGATCCGGCTCTTCCACCGCGGGGAGATCGCGGAGGTCTATCGGCGCGCCGGCGGATTGCGTGAGTTGATCGCGCAGACACCGGATGCCGCCCAGACCCTGCTCGTTGCCGACCTGCCGGGACCGATGGCAGTCGCCGTTGGCGCTGCCCTGGCCGACAAGGCCATCCTCGTTCCGGGCTTCGACAACTGGCCCCATCCGCTGGGAGTGGTGCCCTCGCACGAGACGCTCGGATCGATGATCTACTACGCGCGGGAGATCGAGGAGAAACGTCAGCAGGTCGGCGAGAAGGCGCCGGTGGTCCTGCTGCTCGATTCGCGACGGCTCAACGAGTATACCGACAATGACAACCAGTTCGACAATCGCTGGCTGGCGCGGGTTCCCCCGGTCAATGAGCTGAAGCAGCGTGGGATTGCCAAGGTGATCTATCTGGTCGAAGACAAAAAGCAGACGACGGAACTTGACGATCTGAACGAGACTTTTGTCGATTGGCAAAGCCAGGGGCTCGAAGTCCGGATGCTGCCCCTGAGCGATTTTCAGTTGGCCAGCCCGTCTGAGAGCCGACTGGCCGGCGGAACGGGAGCTCCGCACTACTACTATGGTGGAAGTTCCCTTGCCCACTGGCTCTTCTTCACCCACTTTGCGATGAGCGCTCCGAGCCGTATGGCGCCGCTCCAGGGTGGGAACGGATTTATGACCCGCCCCTCGCTCAATCCGGCCAGCCTCTCCTCTCCGAGCGGCTTTCAGCCCGCCAGTTACCGACCCGTCAGCCGCCCGACCGTCTTTGCCTCGGCCGGGGTGGGGCAAACGGCGGGTGTCGGGCGCATCCGGCCAAGCGGTTTTGGCCGAACCTCGGTCCGGGTCTCATCGAATGGAACGATTACCGGGACCCGCCCCGGTCGATCGGGCTCGTATGGACGATCGGGTGGCGGCGTCTCGGGCTGAGAGAAGACAGGCAACTTATGGGAACTGAAGTCTATCTGATCGTCATGCTGGTCCTCGCGGTGATCTTTGCCGCGGGTCTCTACCTCAACTTTGCTGGTCAGGGTCGTCCGGCCCTCAACGAGGGGCGGCGATCATTTCTTGGCGGCCGGGTCGAGAGTGATGATCGAGCCATCTTTATCGGACTCCAGATCGTCGTGCAGGTCTTTGGCAGTGACGAACTGCGTCGCCGCCTGGTCGCACTGCTCCGTCCGGAGAAGACCGCCCCTCCACAGGCGGTTGAATCTCCTGGGATGTCAGAGTACGCGGCGATGCTCGACCCGACGATCTATCCCGGTGACCGTGAAGACGTGACCGAGAAGCGGGAGTTCCTGAAGTCACTCTCTTCACTGCTCATCGAAAATAAGTTTGCCTGGGAATATGGCTTCTGGGACTATCGGCGCGAGGCGGGAGAGGCGATTGAACAGTTCAACCAGTGGCGAAACGAACTGGAATCGTCGATTGCGACCACGGCCGACGAGGTCGGAGCCGCGATCGACCCGCTCCACCGCTACTCTGATGAGAAAGAGTTTCAGATCATCACCCTGATGATGCTCCTCGACAATCGGGATGAACCGGTTGGAGACGACGCGGGAACGTATGAGTTTCGACCAACCTATGCTCAGTTGGTCTCGCCCTTCAGCCAGGTGGTCGAAAAGATTGCCGAGGGGCAAATGTGGGAACCATCGACATTTGAGGAGCTGCTGATGGCCATGCGCGCCCTCGATCCACGGACTATCGAACGTGATGCCGTCTACATTATCCCAGGCGCGGCAGAGGATGGCCTCTCATCGATCGATCTCTTGAGCGATGCTGGTTGGAAATATCTGACCGATCATCCAATCCGACCTATGTAATACTTGAACCAGACTGCCGGTCCCCCCGTACCTGCTTTCCCTGTGCCCCCAATCCTGACGCCGGATGACGGCCAATCGCGGCCTCGCGTCCCCAGTTTTATTCAGCCTTTCAGGGAAACACAAAGATGCGCCAGCATTACCAAACAAGCTCCATCCGCCACATCTATGCATCGCTTGGAGCAACGCTGCTGACCGGGATCTGGTTGATCCTGATGACCTCCCTTCCCCCGACCAGCGACCAGGAAGTTCGGCAAGTTCAGCAAGTCCAGCGATACCTGGATATTGTCGCGGATCTGCCCGTCTCCTTCGAGGCCAATCAAGGCCAGCTGGAACCGGAGGTCTACTTCCGGACGCGCGCCGGTCGTTACCAGTTGGAGTTCCTGCGGAACAGTTCACGACTCAGCTGGGCGGAGGGTAATCGGGGCCGGACGATTGAACTCCAGTTTCCCGGTTCCGCCGCGGCGGTCACGGTAGAGGGTGCCGAGAGGCTGCCAGGCACAACCAACTACTTTCTCGGGCCAGGCGCAGATGAGTGGGTGACCGGAATCCCGACTTTTCGACAGATCGTCTACCGGGACCTCTATCCGGGAGTCGATCTGATCTTCTATGGGCAGGGGGAGAGCATCGAGTTTGACTTTGTGGTCGACCCGGGCGCCGATCCATCCTTGATCCGCCTCGAGTTTGTCGATGGCGCCGGGAGACGAGAACGGGGCCTGGCGATCACGACGGGGGGAGAGTTGCAGGTCGGACCGCCGAATCAGCCACTCAGACTGCTTCGTCCGGTGATCTATCAGGCGGGGGAGAGTGGGCGGGAGATGGTTGGCGGTGAGTATGTGGTGGCTCCGGATGCACTGGTGGAGATCAGTCTCGCTGGCTACGATCGAACGCGTCAACTGGTGATCGATCCGCTCATTCAGTTCTCCAGTCTCCTTGGTGGCGCGGGTCAGGAGACCCCCTACGCCATGACCATCGATCAGGTCGGCAATATCTACATTGCCGGGCAGACCTCCTCGACCAATTTTCCGATCCGGGCGGGATATGACAATTCGATCAATGGCACGAGCGACGCCTTTATCATCAAGATCAACCCAAGCGGATCGGCCATTCTGGCGGCAACATTTTTGGGTGGACGCAATCCGGGAGACCGGGCCTTGGACATTAAACTCGATCGAGATGGATTCGTCTACGTGTGCGGAGAGACATCTTCACTCAACTTTCCGATCAAACAAGGGTTTCAAAACACCTACCGCGGCAATACGGATGGCTTTATCAGCATCTTCAATAACAATCTGAACCAGCTGATGTTCTCGAGCTATCTTGGTGGTTCATCATTCGATTCGATCACCAGGCTGGCGATCAGCCCTGACCAGCAGATCTACCTGACGGGTGGAACCCGATCGACCAATTTTCCGATTGTCGACGCCATGCAGCCAGTTCTGCAGGGGCGGATGGACGCCTTTGTGACCAAGATCGATCCTCTCGGGAGCATCGTCTTCTCGACCTACCTGGGCGGCCCGGATATGGGGCTGGAGGTCAGCGAGGATGAGACCGGCTATGGGATCGTCCTCGATACGCTTCAGAATGTCTACGTGACCGGTGTGACCAGCTCGAGAAATTTTCCATTGGTCAACGCCATCCAACCAAGATTTGGGGGAGTCGAGGATGGTTTCGTCGTCAAGATGAGGGGTGATGGTCGAGCGCTTCTCTATTCGACCTACCTGGGAGGAGAGCGGGCTGATCGGGGGCGAGCGATTGCCGTCGACTCGTTCGGGCAGGCGATCATCACCGGCTATACCTTCTTTGGCGACTTTCCAACAGCCAATGCGTTTCAGCCTGCTTATCGGGGCAACCTCGATGCGTTTGTGACCAAGCTCTCTGCGACCGGACGGGAGTTCATCTTTTCAACCTTCCTGGGTGGAAGCGGGGAGGAGAATTCCGGGACGATCAACGATCAGATCCCCGCCGGAAGCGTTGCCGTCGATCGGATCGGGAATGTCTATGTTGCGGGGAAGACCAGTTCAGCCGACTTCCCGGTCAGGCTTCCCGTGCAGGGAGGGCTGCGTGGGGTGACGGATGGGTTTATCAGTAAATTCGATCCATCAGGTCGTTCCCTGCTCTTCTCATCGCTGATCGGGAGTACCGATGGAAGCGACCTCGGTTACGACGAACGGGTCACGGCCCTGGCGATCGATGCGACGGGCGGCATCAATCTGGTCGGCACCGCCCTCTTCAATGACTTCCCCATCCTTATGCCATTCCAGGCCAACTACGGGGGCGGGGTGAGCGATGCATTTCTGACGCGGATTTCGACGGCCGACCTACCCGGTCTGGCGCCGGTCTCGGCGGCAAGTTATGTGGGAGAGACGCTGGCTCCGGATTCGATCATTGCCATCTTTGGCGCCAATCTGGCGAGCGGAACGAGGGTCGCGGCAGCTCTCCCCTTGCCATCATCATTGCTGGAGACCTCGGTGAGAGTCACGGATCGACTCGGCATCGAGCGGATCGGCGGACTCTTCTTTGTCTCCCCCAATCAGGTCAATCTTCATCTTCCCCCCGGGATGGCCACTGGACCAGCACAGATCTCCCTCCGGACCCTGCAGTCAGCCGCGGGGCTGAGCGCCAGCATCCACATCGGGAGGGTTGCGCCGGCGCTCTTCACCGCCAATGCCGATGGTCGAGGAGCCCCGGCCGCGCTCGTGCAAAGGATTCGGAGCGATGGGTCGGTGAGCTTCGAGCCGGTAATCCAGATGAATCAGCCTGGTAGTTTTGAACCGGTGGCGATCGATCTTGGCCCGGAGACCGACGCGGTCTACCTGATCCTCTTCGGAACCGGGTGGCGCGGCGGCGGAGCGAACTCGTCGGTGACGGTGCGGATCGATGGTGAGGAGGTTCCAGTCCTCTACGCGGGCGGTCAGGGTGAGTTTGTGGGATTGGACCAGCTCAATGTGCGCTTGCCAAGGCAACTGATGAGACGAGGCGAGGTGACGCTGACGCTCGAGGTCGATGGCCTGATCGCCAATCCGGTGCGGATATCGATCCTCTGACTGTCAAATCAGACCTTGTCGAATTGGCGGTAGTGGGTCTCGCGGAGCTGCACGACCGACTGATTGGCATCATCGAAAAGTTCACGGACTTGCTGGTAGTCTCGGTGTTCGAGCGCCTCGGTCAGCAGTTGGAGGGTGGACTGGAACTGAACGAGCGTTCGCAGGACCTCGGGCTGATTGGTCATGATGATGTCCCGCCAGATATTGAATGAACTGCCAGCCAGTCGAGTCATATCGCGCCAGCCACTTGCCGCCATCCGGCGGGAGAGCTCGAGCTGCCGGTGTTCCAGAGCGGTCAGCTCAATTGCAGGAGTTCCGCGATCGGCAGCGGGCCCCAGCAGGAGGGTGGCGAGGGTGCTCGCAAGCAGCTGCGGGAGATGGCTGACCAGGGCAACGGCCCGGTCGTGCTCCTCGGCCGCCATGAGAATTGGCCGTGCCCCGAGCGCTTCGATAAGCCGGGCCAGATCGTCGAGGCTTTTTGCTGACGACGTCTCCTGATCGATGAGCGCCCACGTCGCCCGATCGAAGAGATCCGCCCGGGCGTATTCGATTCCACTATGCTCGCTGCCTGCCATTGGGTGTCCACCGATGAACTCGAAGCCGGCGGCCCCGGCTTGGCCAGACTGCCCGGCACACTGACAGATCTCAACCTTCGTGCTCCCGACATCGGTGACCAGCGTCGACGGTCGGAGCAGCCCGTGATGACGTCGCAAAAAATCGATGATCCCACCGATCGGAGTAGCGAGAAAGACCAGGTCGGCCGTTGAGGCCTCTCCCTGTTGAAAGGACTCCTCACGGGCATCGATGACCCCACGCTCGACCGCCAAACGGATCGTCGTTTCGTTATCCCACGCTGTCAGGCGTCCCTTGAAACCGGCCCGCCGCAGCGCAAGGGCGAATGAGCCGCCAATCAGACCACAACCAATGATACAGATATGCGATTGACGATCGAGAAGGGTCACAGCTGCTTCTCCACGGCCGGAACGATCTTTTCGACCTGGTCCATGAGGCTGTGGAACTGATCGATCGTCAGTGACTGTGCCCCATCGCAGAGCGCGCGATCCGGGTCGTGGTGAAGCTCGAGAATGACGCCATCGGCTCCGGCGGCCAGCGCGGCGCGGGAGAGTGGAGTGATCTTGTCGCGCCTCCCTGATGAGTGGCACGGGTCAACGATGACCGGAAGGTGGGACAGCTTGTGAATGATCGGCGGCGCGGCAATGTCGAGGGTGAGACGGGTGTAGCTCTCAAATGTCCGAATGCCGGCTTCACAGAGGATGACCTGTTGATTCCCGCCCGAGAGAAGATAGTCGGCGGAGATGAGCAGCTCCTCGATCGTTGACGATTCCCCCCGGGTCAAAATGACCGGCTTGGGTTGGCGCGCCAGCTCACGAAGCAGCGTAAAGTTCTTCATGTTTTGCGGCCCGACGCGAATGAGGTCGATAAATCGCTCGAAGAGCGGCAGCTGCTCATGACTGCTGATCTCCGACGAGGTGACCAGACCGCGCGCCGCGGCGACCTCGCGCAGAATCCGCAGCCCCTCTTCACCCAGCCCCTGGAAGCCAAACGGGTCGGTCGTTGAACGGGTGACATTGCCGGAGATGATCCGCACACGCCGCGAGACGAGAGTATCGGCGATCATTTCAAGCTGGCCGCGGCTCTCAATAGTCCCGGGGCCGGCAATGATCGCACAGTGCGACTCGCCGATCACCGCCTGCCCGGCCACGATTCGGGTTCCCTCGGGACGAAATGCGCGGGCCGCAAGTTTATACGGACTGCTGACACGGACAACCTTGTTGACGCCCTTCAGCAGTTCGAGACCACGCAGATCGGCCAGCCTTGACCCGACGGCGCCGAGAATGGTGTAACGTGCTCCGGTGGAGCGATGGATATCGAAACCGAGTTGAACGAGACGGTCAACGACCGCCACGATCTGGTCCTCGGTCGCGTTCTCTTCCATGACAATGATCATCTTCTCACCCCGCTTCCGGATTCTGTTCGCCCTGTGTGGAGTGGATCCGCTCGATCCGCCGCGCCTCATCGATCACCCGTTCAAAGAGACGACGAATCGCTTCGGCATCGAGCGGCCCGTTGTTGGCGGCCATGACATTGGCAATCACCTGGGCCTCTCTCTTGGGTGAGTAGATCTCGAGCGAGAGCCGCTTTTTGATATGTCCGATCTCGATGGCGCACTGGGTGCGCTCATTGAAGAGGCGGACCAGCAACTGATCGATCTCATCGATGCGGCGTCGCCAATCCTCCATCTGTTCCTGGTCACTCTTCACTGATTCTCCCTTGGCGGATAGGTGCGGCTCACGATACCCGAGAGCCGGCGGGCCGGAATAGGTTAGCGTTCACCCTTCAGCTCTCGCGCCAGCGCGGCTACTCGTGGGACGATCTCGGCGGTCCCGAGATACTTCTCGATCTCGAGCACGAGGCGACTGCCGACGACCGCTCCATCTGCATACTGCCAGACCTCTTCGACGTGAGCCGGCGTGGAGATGCCAAAGCCGACGGCGATTGGTAGTCCACTCCGTTCGCGCACCCGGGCGACGAGGGCCCCTACCTCCTGTGAGAGGTTTTCCCGAGTGCCGGTAACCCCGGTGCGGGCAACGACGTAGATGAAGCCCGAGGCGAAACTGGAGATCATGTCGATC
>JBEAVZ010000210.1:0-3486 GCA_041160645.1 Acidobacteriota bacterium | reverse complement strand
TATCGACCCCGTGCTTGCGCAGCAGCGAGGGCAGAACGCGCTCGAGCCGGGCCCTGAGCCAGCCTTGCCGAATCATTGCCTCCTCCCGGGCTCCGGGCAGCGCGGCCCGCGACTGGGCATCGATCGAAATGGTCAGCTGGACCAGAAGAACCGGCGCCATCAGCCAGACAAACCGACGGCTCTTGGAGATCTTCAACATTGCCTCTTTAACTCCTGAATATGTATGCGAGTCTCGATTCACGTTATCGAATCTGATCAGCAGCATAAACGATGGCCACCACAAACAGGAAGGGACGGCTGTCGTTGCCGTCCCTTCCTGTTTGAAATTCCATCCAGTCAAACTATCACGCAGATTAGTCCAACCAGAAGGTGACCAGATTGTGGCGGTGAAGCTACTTGACCTGGACTGCCTCGAGATACTCTGTCAAGGCGTAGATGTTGAGAGTTGCCACACTCTGTCCCTTCGTCTTTCTGAAATAGGCTCCCCAAACCGGCATATCCTTGGTGCCATGGGCGACGACATCGTTTTCACCATTGATATTAAGCTGGACATGAATTGGATTGAACTTTCCACCATGCCGCTGGGCGATCGTCGTCAGATTGCTCGGGGCCGTCTTCAGATCGGCGGCGACTGGTCCAGTGCCTTTCGCATCCATACCGTGGCAGCTGGCGCAATACTGAACATAGAGCTTGCGTCCTCTCTCAAGTCGATCCTTCCCCTGACCTGAACTGACGGCTGGGAAAAGAACAAACGCGGCCAGTGTGAATGTAGCGATGATCGTCGTCAATTTTGCAAATTTGCTCAACATGACTCCTCCTCTGACTTGAGAATTCTCAATAACCCGTTACATTGGTCGTCCCGGCGGATTACTGATCATTCCCTCCCCGAAGGCTCACTCGAAGCTTCCCGGTCATTACTGAATGGGCCGATTCAACGATCGCCTTCTGCCTAACATCACAGCAACAAGCGTGCCAGAGAAAAAAGGCCGATGAGGTGTTTATAATCAACACATCGCAGCATACATGACGGGCATGACGGGCTTGAGCACGGAATGTTGATGCATATTTACCAGACAACTCCCCAACCGTGGGGAAAATCAACCAATCATCTTTCACAAAGAGAAAAGAGCCAGTCAATCTTATCAACAACAGTCGCTATCTTGCTCCAGTTATGACCGCCGCGCGACTAAGATGGTCCGCCGCTGCCGAACCGGAGAGGTAGGTCGCGGTGAGGGTAACATAACTGGTTGGGGCATAGCCGTAGACAAGGATATGCCAGTCACCGCTGGTCGGGTTACTGATCACACACTTCTCAGTGGAGTTCTCGCCATCTGAAGCGCAACTATTGACCTTGATCGATGGTTGGCGACCGGTCTGAATGTACAGATCGATATCCCCGGAACCTACCGTCTGGATGGTGAGGGTGCTGGTCTTCACCGGGACATAGATCTTATAGTAGCGGTTCTGCGCCTTGCCCACCCTGATGCTGGCAGGTTGGCCGCTGGTCAGGGAGCTGAAAGGCATCGAGGGAAGATTGACCGTGAGGATGGTCGGGCTGAGCGCTTCGCCGCCCCCATCAACAGCGGCGATCGAGTAACCATAGACCTGACCGGCATCGAGGCTGGTATCCTCGTAACTGGTCACGTTCGGGCCCAGCGTCGTGAGGGTCTTCCAGGTCGTCTCAGCGCCGACCCGCCGGAGCAGCCGGTATCCCGTCTCGCTGGAGTTGTTATCGATCCAGCTCAGATTGATCTGGGTGTTAGTCTGGGCGGTGGCGGTGAATGACGCCGGAGGATTGACTCCAAGCCGGGAGGTCTGCGCCGTCGCCTCGACCGCTGCCGTCTCCCGGCCGCCAGCATCATAGGCGGCAATACGGTAACGATAATTGGTGCCCATCAGCAATCCCTTGTCCTGGTAACTGACGAGGTGGGCGCCGAGTGTCGTGACTAGCGTGGCCGTCGTCGCCGTCCCAACCTGTCGATAGAGACGATAGCCAATATGGTTACCAGCGGGAAAGGCCCAGCTCAGATCGATCTGGGTCGCGGAGACCGGAGTCAGCGTGAGGCTGGGGATGATCACCGGTGGAAGAGTCTGCAGCTGGGTGAGCGCGGCATCGACCTGGATGCGCGGCTTGGTGATGCCATTGGTATCGGCAACACCGACGCCGCTCGTCACCAGTGCATTGAGAATGGACGGCACACTGGCCGTGGGCGCCTTCTGACGGAGAATCGCCCAGGCGGCACTGACGTGCGGGGTAGCCATCGAAGTGCCGCTCCAGCGATCATACCCCCCACCCGGAACAGCCGAAGTGATGCCGGCTCCTGGCGCGAGGAGATTGAGAAAAGAGGCCGAGTTGGAGAAACTGGCCGTTCGGTTCGCAGTGTCCCGCGTCGCCCCAACGCTGATCGCCGTCGAGATACAGGCGGGTGAACTCATCGAGTCCTTGTAGCCATCATTTCCCGAGGCGACGATCGTCGCGATATTGGCAGCGCGGAGCAGATCGATCATCTGCTTCATGGCCGCGTCGCTCTCGTCACAGTTGGCAAAGTATCGACCACCCCCAAGGCTCATATTGGCGGCGGCGATCGGATAGGTCGCGCGCAACTCGAGCACGTGCTGCAGCCCCTTCAGGATATCGGAGTCGAAGGAGAGATAGCACGGCGCCTCCTCTTCCCCGCACTCGTCAACGGAGTTGACCTCGCTGAAGACCTGAATGGCGATGAGCCGCGCGTCTCTTGCCACGCCCGAGAAGCTCTGGCCGCCATAGCTGACCGAGTTGCCGGCGACGATGCCTGCGACGTGCGTGCCGTGCTCGCATCCGCTCGGACACGGGAGGGCGGAATTGACCGCGGTCGAGCTGGGTGAACGGCCCGGACAGAGTGAAGTCGACGACGAGCCAGAGCTGTTCGTTGAATAACAAGCTTCGGCAACCACCCTCCCACTAAGCATGGGGTGAACCTTGTCGACGCCGGTGTCGAGCACGGCGACCAGCTGCCCACTGCCGCTATATCCACTCGCCCAGGCCGCTGGAGCGCCGATGAAGGGCACGCTCTCGGCGAGGCTTGGTCGATTGAACTTGTCCTCCTGAATATCGATCACATCATCCGACTGGCGCAGCGCCTCAAGTCCGCTCGCATTGACCCTTACGGCGAGAACCGGCAACCGATCGTACCGCTTGATCGAGTCCGGATCATAGCCATAGAGATTGTCGACCAGTTCTTCGCGGACACTTGCAATCCGCGCCCGCTGCACCCGGGATTCAAGCCCCTCCCGAATCTCGCTCTGCGCGGAGAAGGCAACCCGGAGTGTCACGATCACCGGAACGACTCCCCGCTCGACGACCCGCGTCGAGAGGCGATCGAAGCGGGTGGCCGCAGTGGCGCGGCGCCGCAATTGCCGCGCCGCGGCTTGCTGCCGCCGGAGAACCTCCTCGTACTGACTCTGGGCGCTGACAGTCCGGATCAGACTCCATTGCCCCCCACGACC
>JBEAVZ010000208.1:0-2965 GCA_041160645.1 Acidobacteriota bacterium | reverse complement strand
AGTCGATCTCCTGTCCAATCCAACTCAGACGGGGAGTCCGACGGCCTGGCGCCGCGCCGCAACCTCCGCCTTGTGCGAATTGCGCCACTCGATCAGCCTCTCCAGCCCCTCGCGCAGGTCGATCCCGGCGGTAAATTCAATCTCAGCGCTCGCCTTCCGCGGTGAGCCAATCCGGTTACGGACCAGCGTCGCCTGGCTGCGTGGCGCATACTGGATCGGCTGCTGACAGCTGGTCAGTTCGATCAGCAGCTCTGCCAGTTCACGCAGCGAGGTGCGCTTGCCGGTGCCGACATTGTAGAACTGATCGACCGTCTCCGCCTTCATCGCGCAGACATTGGCGCGACCACAGTCCTCGACCGCCACAAAGTCGAACGCTTCTGACCCATCACCCATGATCGTCGGGCTCTGTCCCTTGTCGATTGCATCGAGCATCTTCATGATGACGGCGATATAGGCGCCGTGGTAGTCCTGGCGCGGTCCATAGACATTCATGTATCGCAACCCGACAAAGTTGAGCCCATAACGATGATGGAAGGCCCGGAGCATCGCTTCACCGGCGATCTTGGTTGCGCCATAGAAGTTCTTGTTGTTGAACGGGTGCTCTTCAGTCATCGGCTCCTCGACCGCATCACCATAGACCGAGGCTGATGACGAGTAGACCAACCGCTTCACCCCTTTCGCGACGCAGGCCTCCATGACATTGAACGTCCCGCGAATGTTCACGTCAAAAGCGGTGCGGGGATACTCGTGGCACTGGAGCAACCAGAGCGCGGCGAGGTGGAAGACTCCGTCCGCTCCGTCGAAGGCCGACTGCAGGATGTCCGTCTGCATGATATCTCCGCCGACATCGTAGATGCGCACCCGTGGATCACGCAGGGCGTCCTGAAGATTCTCGCGGCTGCCCCGCACGAAGTTGTCATAGATGACCACTTCACCAATATCTTCTTTCAGAAGGCAATCGACGGCATGCGAACCGATCAGGCCCGCTCCGCCAACGACAACAAATTTTTTACCTTTAAGTTCCATACGACTCCACACTTAAGTGCTGAATTGCGGTAAGAATCGGGATCCGATCCCTCCGTGTGAGAAGGTGCGCGACGGATGGACCGTGGCCCCAATGAGCCCAACCATCCACCCTCGCCAGTCGACTGCCGCTCCGGGAGAGCCGGCCGGATGGCGTGGATTATACACGATCGTCAAGCGGCCTCGGCCTGGCGCCTCAATATTCGAGGGGGAGTGAAACCGTCCGGCCATCGCGTGCGGAGAGATAGGCGGCGATCAGGATCTCGAGTGATTTGAGACCTTCTCGGCCATCGGTCTCCGGCTCGGCCTCTCCGCGCAGTACGTCGATGACGTTTTTATAGTAGAGGGGGTGGCCAAAACCGTAGACGGAGGTCGTCTGGTAGTTGGCCGCTTCGAGATCATTGTCGTAATCCCGCGGTTCATCAAACTGCCAGAGCTGAATGTCGTTGACCGCCACCCCACCAATTCTGACCGATCCCCGCTCGCCGAGGATGGTAATGCTTCCCTCGAGATTCTTGGGGTAGGCGAGCATGGTCACGCTCATCGATCCAAGCGCCCCGTTCCGCCACTTCA
The DNA here is from genome assembly GCA_041160645.1 of Acidobacteriota bacterium. Taxonomy (GTDB): domain Bacteria; phylum Acidobacteriota; class Blastocatellia; order RBC074; family RBC074; genus CAIOZW01. The sequence goes on along the minus strand of JBEAVZ010000208.1, from coordinate 1,369 downwards.
CGTTGAGCACTCCGGTGTCCTCCACCTCGATATCGCGTGAAGTGCTCATCATCGCCTGGACCTTGTCGACCGGGCCGATCAGCCAGTCGAGCAGATCGACATAGTGGCTTGCCTGATTCATAAAGGCGCCACCGTCAAATTCCCAGGTGCCCCGCCAGGCGGCCTGGTCATAATAAGATTGCGGCCGTGACCAGAAGACGTTGAGATGAACCAGATGGATCCGACCAAAACGTTTTTCGGTAATGGCTCGCTTCAGCAACTGAAGAGTCGTGTTGCGACGGTTCTGCTTGACCACAAAGAGGCGCACCTTGTTCTCGTCGCAGGCCTTGACCATACGCACCCCATCTTTCCATCGCGTCGCCATCGGCTTTTCGGTCATGACGTTGATGCGCTGCGTCGCGGCAAGGATTGCCTGCTCCGGATGCACCCCGCTCGGGGTACAGAGCGCGACCAGATCCGGGTGCGATTCCCGCAGCATCTCTTCAAACCCGACATACCCGGGCACCCCGTAACTGGCGGTCGTTCTCTCCAGAATTGTCCGGTCAGTGTCACAGACCGCGACCAGCTCCATCTCTGACCGGTGGAGGTCGATGGAATTGAAGTGATTGGTCGAGATTCGTCCACACCCAGCCAGAGCAATCCGGATTTTTCGATCATTGATGGTTCGATACATTGATTCAGCCTTATCTCAATCAGTTCAGCCAGTATCCGGCACTCTTTCTCCCTTGCCTCTCCGCTCGCGAATGACCCCCTGGCCGAGAGGAGAGCGCCTGCAGATTAAAGAGATCTCGCAAAATGCAGACTCCCGGAAGGCCGCAGAGACCCTCCCGAGTATACATATATTTGAGCGAGTATACATATAAATAGGTATTACATGTCGACCCGTGGGGCCTCGAATAGCGCCGCTTCCTTGTCATTGCGCGGGCTCGTCTGATCTGTCCACGCATCCGCCGGCGCCAGTCTGATCGTATGCCGGACAAACGCAAATATTTTTTATTTGAGTCGCACATGGCGGATCTCCGGAGACATTAATGACCTGCCGTCTCCAGCGGCAATTCGCCTCTCCTTGACCGTCTTTGCCCATTTTCACGGCCACGACCACCCCCTGACATAATCACCTCTGTTTGGCATAGCGCTCAACTGGTTGGACGGATTGATCAGATCAAGGTAAATTGTTACGGATTTATTACAATACCCAAATCAGAACTGACCAGTTCAGTCCTAATATATACGTGTGGCTGAAAGTAAGGTTGAAGGAAGATCAGGAAGCGAAAAGCCGGAGAAAAAGGTAGAAGCCTGCTTGGTCAATTGTGAAGATTAAAATATCGAGTTATAAATAATCAGATCAAATAAAATAAATGATTAATTG
>JBEAVZ010000160.1:0-11351 GCA_041160645.1 Acidobacteriota bacterium | reverse complement strand
CATTTGTTGATGGAGAGGCAAGCGGACATGATGTCCGCGCTCCCCTTGACGAGAGAGGAATACCTTGAAAGAGACCTAGCCAGACTCGGGAGCCGCAAGCTGAAACGGGAATCTTGTCCGCCCGGTTCGCGGCTCCTCTCAAGGCTGATAGAAGAGGGATATCTCATCGGATATCGACCACTCCCCCAATGAATTCTCTATGATTCATTAATACCAGTCATCGCCGATTACTAACCTGATTATCCATACAGTAGATTTCCAGACCTTCCAAAACAATCAAAAAGGCTCTCTCGTTTTAAAACTGCCGACTGATTTCAACACATTTCGCGCCTGAGGTGATCCGCCGCAAAATGTGGTCAACGTTTGAGGGTCAGTAACCGTATTTACTGTTGTGTGGAATCGACAAGGAAATCATCCCCAGCCGTCCCACAGAAAAATGTGAAATCCCGATCCCTGAGTCTTAGATAAAGGATGAAGTGTCAAAATTGATATTGAACGTTGAAGGTTAAGATATGATCCGCTGAAAGTAATGGGGATGGCTAAAAATCAGCTCGCAACCAATGAAATCGAGGATGAAAGGCGACTGGTCAGCCTTGCGCAGGGGGGAGATCATCAGGCTTTTGATCACCTGATCAACCTTCATCAGGGTCGGATTATCAATCTTGCCCAACGACTGCTTTCCAACCATCAAGCGACCAACCGTGACGATGCATATGATGTCGCGCAGGAGGTGTTTATCAAATTCTACCGTCACCTGGACCAGTTCAATCCGACGCAACAACTCTCCAGCTGGCTCTATCGAATCACGGTCAACACCTGTCACGACTTCACCAGGTCACAAAGGCGAAGAACACCGGTCTCTCTGGAGGAAGTGCTGGAAGAGCGAATAATTCCAGAACCGGCTGGAAACGATAATGTTGAAAAGAAGGCGATCCTTCGTCAGGAGCAGAACATGATCCTAAAAGCACTGGCAACACTGACGGAAAAGGAGCGAGTGGCCATCGTACTTCGTGATATTGAGGGACTCTCGAGTGAAGAGGTCGCGGCCATTCTCGGTTCCAGCCCAACTACAGTCCGATCACAGATCAGCTCAGCACGGTCAAAGTTGCGGCAGTTCAGAAAGAGATGGCTGGAAAAGTAACCAGAGAAATAGCGAAAAGAGAAGCATTGAGAGGAATTGAGTAGACCTATCATGAAATGCGCCAGAATCGAACAATTGCTCCCGCTCCACGCAGGTGGTGATCTCGAGGCAGAACTGGCCGATATCGTTGATCACCACCTTACCACGTGTCCGAGGTGTCTTGATGAATGGAAGGAGCTGGCAGCAGCCGCCCATTGGCTGCAGAGTTGCCCGGCGCCAGAGCATGCCCCGGCAGTCCTGACAGAAGTCCGCCTGGCAATCTTGAGCCGGATTGACCATCAGCCTTCTGCTCACCCAAACGTCGCGGAGTGGGTGAAGAACATTAGGGGCAATCGGCCATTGTTTGCGCTGACGCTGGCAGCAACCTTCATCCTGGTCGTCACTATTCCCGGGCTGCGCCTCTATCGTAGAGTCAACCAAACAATGCCATCGCCACCGGCCACCCCTACAGTTATTGTATGGCCGCCATCTGCTGATGTGCGGAGCGAAGGTGGATCCAGAATCACCCACCTGGCCAGCCAACATTCGCACATCAATACATTAGAGCGGAACCGCTCCCATTATTCGCCACCGCCCGTGGCCACTTCGGCGCTGGTCGTCAGCGAAACAGAGCTGACCGAATCAACCACTCAACTTCGAATCGAGATGCAGACCACTGATCAAAACATTAGAATCATCTGGTTTGCCGATAATCGATGATTAACGCCGCCCCCGGCAAGGAGTCATAATGAAACACCCCATCAGACAATCATTAATCGCTTCTTTCGTGATCCTCATCCTTATCCTTCCCCTCACAGCTTCGGCCCAGCAGCAGGCACCGGCCGCGCGCGTGGAGCAGCCATCGGCGGCTGCAACCACCGGAGTAGCTGGCATGCGGGGACGTGTCATCGAGATTCGTCACCGTGAATCGGTCGAACTTATACCGGTCCTCCGCCCCCTTCTCAGCGGGATCGCTGGGGCAGTCATCGAGGCGAGTCGTGAACTGCGAACCATCTCCATCCGCGACTATCCTGAAAATATCGCGACGATCGAGGAGGCGATCCGGCGACTGGATGTCCCACGCGCCTCCTGGCCGGTCGATCCCGATATCGAACTGACCATGCACATCATGATTGCTTCCAACGATCAGCTACCCGACGACAACTTCCCAACTTCACTCCGTCCGGTAATCAGCCAACTGAAGAACACCTTCAACTACCGTCACTACAAGCTGGTCACCCCGATCCTCCACCGAGCCCGACTTAACCAGAAAAACAATACCCTCTACCAGAGCTCCGGCAATTCTACCTACCGGATGGCCGGCTCGGCCGGCGCCACCAAAGTTAACTACCAGTACGGATACCAGGAGATCAACCTCGAAGCCGCCGGTTCCGGCCGCCCGTCGGTTCTGATCCGCAATTTCAGATTTGAACTTGATGGAAAGGGGGATGAGTCTGGGGCCGCGCTAGGCAATGCACTGATTGCCAGCAACCTGAGCATTCGAGATGGTGAGAGCCTGGTGGTCGGTTCCGCCAGCCTGCGAGATCGGGCGGTGATCATCGTGCTGTCATTGCGAGTTACAAATTGATTCCAGGCTGCCCAAGCTGGTCGAAAGGCGGCGCGTGACTACAGCCTGGCCCAGCTCGCCAGACTCACGGAGAAGATCCGGGATTGCTCAACCTTAACGAGTATTTCGTGGACCGAACGACTCTCCGCTGCCCGCCTCCAGCGAGGTAGTATCCCACGTCCCCAGACGGAGCCTCGGTCATCAAGCTGCGTCAGCACAATATCGGCCCAGCCGATATCGAGACTATCATCGCCAGAAAGAGGATCACCGCGCGGCAGACGACAGCTTGACGATCCGCGGAGCGAGCCTCGCGGGGGCAACTCAACTGGTCAACCACGTCCGTGCAGCCGGCCCCCCACCTTCAATTGCCGGCGCCTGGGACGCGTTCGACAGGCTTAGCTTCCGGCGGCGTGCGGGCCTCGAGATGATCCTTCAGTTTCAGGTGGGGCACCCCATCGACCCACCACTGCGGCGGAGCCTTATCCAGGAGGTGATGGTCGAAGAACTCCTTCATCCGCACCGCGTAATCTCGCATATTGGCCGGGACCCGTAACCCGTGGTTCTCTCCCTTGTACTGGAGCATGACGACCGGTTTCTGCAGACGGCGAAGCTGGTTGAAGTACTCGATCCCCTGCGTGAAGTCGACCGCGCCATCCTTGTCGTTGTGCAGAATCAGCAGCGGCGTTCGGACATTTTGGGCGTGGAAAACGGGTGAGTTGCGAATGTAGGCCGTGGGGTTTTCGACCGGGCTGGTCGTGAATCGCCCCTGGCTGCTCTCAAAGATCGACATATTGCCGCCACCGGTATTCCAGTAGATCAGGTTATACATCGAGATCATATCGGTCAGTGGCGCGCCGGCAATCGCCGCCTTGAAGGCATTGCTCTGCGTCACCATAAAGGCTGTCTGGTATCCTCCCCACGAATGTCCATGGAGTCCAACCCGGGCCCTGTCGACAACCCCGGTGGCAATGGCTGCCTCGAGGGCCGGCAGGATGCACCAGACGGCGGACATCCCCGGATCGTTGATCTTGTAGGTGATGTCCGGTTCAAAGACCGCATATCCCTGACTGGTATAGATCGATTTGTTGAAGCCGCTGAAGGTCGGAACGACATAGCTGTTCAACCCCTGCGAGCGTTTCTCATAGATGTAGACGATGGTCGGATAGCGGCGGCCCGGCTGATAGTCTGCCGGCAGGTAGAGCGCTCCCTGCAGTCGGTCCCCCTTCGCGGAGGTATAATCGACGAGGCGGCTCCCGGCTGACCAGCGAAACTGCTTCTGCTGCGGGTTGCTCTCAGTCAAGCGCTGCCCATTGTCGAGCGAATGACCGGCGCTGAACCAGGTTGGCGGTTCATTGAACGTCTCCCGGACGTACAGGTAGGTCTCAGACTGTTTGGCCTTGAGCATTCCGCCATAGACCGCATCATCCCACCGCAGCATCTGCGCGCCGGTCTTTCCCGGGTCGATCCGCGCGATCCCGGCCCGTTTCGTCCATTCGCCGTAAGTCCGCACATAGACTGGTTGCGCGAGGTTGATTCCCTTCTCATCCGGATCGAGTCGAAACCGGGCGCCATACCTGATCTTATCCTTCAGGCCGTTGACGGTCAGATTGACCGCCGGGCCGCCCTTTGCCGAAACCTTCCAGACATCCCAGTTATCGGTGAGCAGAACGTGCTCACTGTCGCTCGTCCAGCCCACCGGCGGGAGCGGCGGTTTGACCACATTGTGGTCATCCTCCGTATCCCAGAAGTTGGCGGCAACCTTGCTGGTCAGGTTGGTCGTCTGGCCCGTCGCCAGATTGAGCGAGAAGAAATGGCCATCTTCAAAATAGAGAAGCTGGGTCCCGTCCGGCGAGATACCGTAAGAGTAACGGTTCTTCTTCACCACCAACCGCCGCGCCCCCGTCTGCAGATCGACGGTGTAGAGATCCTGATAGCGTCGTCCATCGAGATTGCCCATCATCTCGTACTCACGCGTATCGATCCCCACCCCGTAACGGTGATGCGGAGCCGGGGTGACCGTCCGCAGACTCTCATCAGCCAGCCTGATGAACCGCTTCTCTTTCACCTGATAGCTGGCCAGATAGCTAAAATTGCGGTCTCGCGGCTCCTCAACCTGCTGCTGCGACTGGAGACGCCGGTCCTGCCAGTGCCAGAGGACGAGGTCGGGCCGCGCCGGTTCGTCAGCATTCGCCCGGGGTGTCCCCGCATTGGCATTCGTCGCGCGACCTGATTCACTGCCATCCCTGGCTCCGGCGCCCGGCTTCTTCGCCTTGACCTCATGAATGCCAAAAAGGATCGCCCCAAGATCATCGGTCCAGACCGGATTGCGGTGCGGGCTGATGGTCATCCCCGACGGAAAGTCCTTCTCCTCACGCGGATTCCAGGTCGTCTTGCGCGGTGTCTCACTGGTGAAGTCGAACGCGACCAGACTGTAGAGCTTCTCCTCGAAGCCTTTGTCTTCGATACCCTTGACGGCCGCCAGTCCGTCTCCCTTCTCCGTCCAGTTGAGGCCACGATAGATCGCCCGGTCGCTCTCGAGCGGCAGCACCGCACCCGTCGCCAGATGGCGAACCTGGATGCCATTCCCAGTCATCTCGGCGGCATCGATCGTCCAGGCCAGCCACGATCCACGACGATTGAAGGCAAAGTCGGCGACATTCCCGACATTGAGCTGATTGCCTGTCGCCAACTCATGCAGGATCAGGTCCGCGCCGGTCGCCCGCTCGACGGCTTTCGCGGGGGGCGCCGATCCGGAACTCCCCGATCCTGGGCCCGCCGCCGGTTCCGCTCCATATCGATGCAGGGCAATCCACCCGGACTGCTCGCCGGAAAAGGCAAAACGACGGATCTTCTCAAATTCGATCTTCTTCCCCGTCGCAAGCTCAACCAGCGCGACCCGGTTCTGTACCGGCTGGCGCTCCCGCTTCAGACGCTGACTGTCGCGAAAGGTCGGGGAGATCGGGAAGGCCAACCAGCGACTATTCTCGGCAAAGACAAGATCGCTCGTCGCCATCACCCCCATCGGCCCGGCCGTCTCCCCCGCCGGAAATCGCCACTCCTGCCCGTCGGTCAGCCGGCGCAGGACGACCTCGCTGTCTCCCTCGTTCGGCGCCAGCCTGCAGGCGAACCACTTTCCATCCGCCGAGACAGTTGGTGATGAGATTCGTTTCCACACCAGAGCGTCGTGCAGCTCGATTGGACGGGGGGCGGGTGGCTGATCAGTCGCCACCGGCGCTTGCGCGAAAGCCATCTGAAGGGCGATGATCAATACGAGTAGAGAGGTGAGAATACGAGTTGATCCCATGATCTTCTGACTCCTAAAATGTGGCGGAATGTTGAAAGTGACCAGCGGCACACAACATCGATGGTCATGAGCACAGTCTTGTCAGTTTGGCAATTTCGCGATCCCTCGTCAAGCTCCCTGCCCTGGGGGGATGAGACTTTGGTGATCCGATTCAGGATCGATCGGGATGGCACTCACTATCCACAAAAGTGCGTGGTTGACTTACAAAGCAGATGGAGCAGATAAGGATGGCGCAGGAGAGAATTCCAACAACAGTGCGGCCCGCGAGGGGCGATTATGGTGAATACTTTGAACGATACGTGGCGCTGGTCCCGGACGGAAAGATCACCAGAATTCTTGAAGATGGACAGGAGCGGCTGGTGAGCCTCTTTGGCCGGGTAGTCGCCGATGGAGCCGGTTACCGCTACGCCGCCGACAAATGGTCGGTCCGTGAGGTGCTCGGCCACATCATCGATACCGAACGTGTTTTCAGTTACCGGGCTCTCCGCATCGCCCGGGGCGATGCGACGCCGCTGGCATCCTTCGACCAGGATCTATTTGTGACGGGCGGAGAGTTTGATCGACTCCGGCTCGCCGATCTGATCGATGAGTTTGTGATCGTCCGCCAGGGGACACTCTTGCTCTTCCGCCACCTCTCAGCTACCGCCTGGGATCGCCGCGGAATCGCCGGTGATCACCCGCTCACTCCCCGCGCGGCAGCGTGGATGATCGCCGGCCATCAAATCTATCACGAAGCTTTGCTGCGCGAACGCTATGGCGCTGTGCTGGCTGAACCACTAAACTCGCCAGCCGATCATTGATCACACTCATCGCCACGCCGAATGATGCCCCTCAGGCAATCAGTTCATTGACCAGCGTCCCGTGGACATCGGTGAGGCGAAAGTCACGCCCAGCATAACGGTAGGTCAATCGCTCGTGATCAAATCCCAGCAGGTGCAGGATCGTCGCGTGCAGATCGTGCACGTGGACGGGCTTCTCGACAGCGGCAAATCCGAACTCATCGGTCGCCCCGTGGATGTAGCCCTTGCGGACGCCGCCGCCGGCCATCCAGATCGTAAAGCCGTGGTTATTGTGATCACGTCCCCAGTCGGCCTTGTCCGAGCCGCCTGAGGCTCCGGTCAGTTCGACCACCGGAGTCCGTCCGAATTCTCCGCCCCAGATGACCAGCGTGTCGTCGAGCATCCCCCGTTGCCGCAAATCTGTCAGCAGGGCGGCGATCGCCTGATCGGTCGCCTGGGCGAGTAGTTTGTGTGAGCTCGCCAGGTATTCGTGGCTGTCCCAGGGCTGATCCTTCCCCTGCCAGACCTGAACGAACCGCACTCCGCGTTCGAGCAGCCGGCGGGCCATAAGCAGCTCGCGCCCGTAGAGGGTGTCGCCATACATCTGGCGGATCGACTCTGGCTCGCGGCTCATATCGAAGGCATCGGTCGCCTCGGCCTGCATTCGGTAGGCCAGTTCATAGGACTGGATCTGGGCCTCGATCACCGGATCCTCGCGCCGCGTCTGCTGGAAACCGGCATTGAGCCTCGCGAGCAGATCGAGCTGCCGGCGCTGCTGCGGACGGCTGCTGTGGAGACTGTTGATGTGTTCAATCAGCCGCTCGACCTCGGTCTCTTTCGTATCAATGTAGGTTCCCTGATAGACCGAGGGGAGAAAGCCAGCGGTCCAGTTCTGCGTGCCGCTGACCGGGTACCCCGATGGACAGAGCACGACAAATCCCGGGAGGTTCTGGTTCTCAGTCCCCAGACCGTAGGTAAGCCAGGAACCGAGGCTGGGGCGGATCTGGCGCAGATCGCCGCAATTCATCATGAGCAATGACGGCTCATGGTTCGGCAGTTCGGTGATCATCGAACGGACAACGCACAAATCATCAACGTGCTTTGCCACGTGCGGATAGAGTTCACTCACCTCGATCCCGCTCTGACCGTACTTGCTGAACTTCCACGGGGAGGCAAAGCCGACGCCCGTCTTGCGTTCCGTCTTGAGATGAATCGGAAGCGGCTTGCCGTCATACTTGTCGAGCATCGGCTTTGGATCGAAAGTGTCGACCTGCGATGGGCCACCGTTCATGAAGAGATGGATGACCCGCTTAGCCCGCGGGGCAAAATGGGGTGGTTTGGGCGAAAGCGGATTGACATAGCGCTTCTCATCGGCGCGGGCCTCACCCGCCAGAGCGCCGAGCGCGAGGGCGCCCATCCCCATTCCACAGGCGTGAAGCAGTTGGCGGCGGGAAAGCAGCCGGTCCTGCAGATCGTTCAGCGAAGCAGGTATGTTTTGACGAGTCATCTTCCAGACCTCCATCTCAATCGACCATCATAAACTCAGCCGAGGCGAGCAGAACCTGGGCATAACGATCCCAGGCGCTGAGGCGGCGCGCCGCCGGATGGCGGAAATCACGTACTGAGTCCCACTCATCCCGGTGACCGTTCGTGGTCCCGTCGACGCGGCGGATCGTGACCCGCCATTTGTACTCCTGTGTGCGGGCCATCTCCACGACAAAATCGATCGTCTCACCCTTCAGCACCGGAATCTCCGTGATGTGGGTCTCCGTCGGAGTCGCCTTGCCGGTCCACGAGGCAAGGCTCCCCGCCCGGCTCGAATTGACGCGCGCCGGCAGACCATCACACTTTCGACAACCATTGTCGAAGCGCTGTTCGAAGAGGTTATCGATCGAGATCTTTCCATCAAATGGCGCGGTCCAGCGGCGAATCTGGGTCCGCCCCTTCTCATCGCTGGCGAGACCGCCCTGGGCGGCGAGAAAGTGGGTCGGCGTGCGTGGATCACCGGGCATGGCGCTCGATCGCCACGCCCCGGTCAGAAAATGGGCATAGGGCGTAAACTGCCCCTGCGCGTTGCCCGTCCCGTAACTCCAGACACTCGTCCGGGCCTCTTCCAGCGGCGCGATAAGCGGCGCATCATTGGCCTCATCACGGATAAAGTCGAGTCCGGCGATCAGTTCATCACGCGCGGGCGCCCGACCGAAGAGCAGACGGTAGAGCAGCTCCACCCGCCGCCGGGGATCGGCCGCGGCGGCGACCTCCCGACGCGCCAGAAGCGCCTGGGCCTGCGTGATGACAAAGGGGCTGTTCATCATCAGCAGGGCCTGCTGCGGCACGGTCGTCAGGTGGCGCTGCGGACTGTGGGCATCGGGGCTCGCAAAATCGAAGACCCGATAGTCATTCGGGACAAGGGCACGATCGACAAAACCATAGATGGTTCGCCGCTGTCCAAATGGCCAGGCGATCGCGCTCTCCGGCAATCCGCCGGCCCGTCGATCAAGATTGCCTCCGGCCGCCAGCAGCGAATCACGCAGCTCCTCGTAATCGAGCCGGCGGCGGTTCATCTTCCAGAGGAGCCGGTTCTCCGGATCGATCTGCGCCGCGTCTTGGCGCGATCCGCCCGGCCCTGCGGCGTCCGGCGAGCTGCTCTGGCGATAAGCCCGCGTCAGCATGATTCGCCGGTGAAGGGCCTTCAGCGACCAGCCACTCGCGATGAAACCACGCGCGAGATGATCGAGCAGCTCCGGATGGGTCGGTCGCTCACCCCTCGTCCCAAAATCACTCGGGGTGCGGACGATTCCCGCGCCAAAATGGTGCTGCCAGACCCGGTTGACGATCACCCGCGCCGTGAGCGGATTCTTGGGATCGGCTATCGCCCGCGCCAGCTCGAGCCGGCCGCTCCCATTGGCAAAGGGTTGCCGTGAATCCCCGGCCAGGATCCGCAGAAACTGCGGTTTGACCTCTTCGCCACGATTGTTTGGATTTCCCCTGACGAGGACATGACCAGGTTGCGGATCAGGCATATCCTCGAGGCTCTGCGCCCGCGGCGGCGCTCCCTCGTAGGCATGCTCGAGCGGCATCGTCTCCAGCCGCCGTCTCTTTCCGCCCTCATTCTGCCGATCGGTCGAGAGCATGATCTTCTCGTAGTCGGCAAACTCGACCCTGGTCGGCGCCCCGTCACCGTGGAGGACGAGCCGCAACGACTCCTCGGCGGGATCGGCGCACGGAGCCGGCCGGTCAGCTGCCGCAAGTAATTTGCCGTAAATGTCGGCCGCTTCACGCAACGTCGCCGGCGGATTGACAAACGCCTCGACGACCCGCGGATTGCTGGCGGCCTTCGCCGTAGAGATCGCCTCCGCCGCCCTCACCGCCGTAAACTTGTCCGCCGGGATGGCCACCAATCCCCGCCAGATCGCCCAGACCGGACCACCGGCAACAGCCGCGCGCCAGCGCTCGAGCAGAAAGGCGTTGAGATCCTTCTCGCGGGCAAATTTCTGGCGCTCGCTCTCTGTCTTCAGTTCCCGTGACTCCGCAACCCCGACCAGCAGCCGGGAGATCTCCGGCGCGGTCCGGTAGAGCGCCTTCAAGGCCGGAAAGCGCGTCTCACGCAACTTCGCGACCTCCTCGGCTACCCGGCGTCGCTCCTCCGCCAGTGCTCGCGCATGTCGGTCATCCCCGCCCGCCTGCGCATCGAGTAGTGGCAGCTCTTCCGGCTCACGAGTATTAGCAAAGATGGTGAAGAGTGAATAGTAGTCCCGCGTTGGAATCGGGTCGAACTTGTGGTTGTGGCAACGGGCACAACTGACGGTCAGTCCGAGCAGTCCCCGCGAGACAACATCAATTTTGTCATCGAGCTTCTCCTCTTTCGTCACCCCGAGCCCCCCTCGCGAGAGCGAGAGAAACCCGAGCGCCGCCAGATTCCGCGCATCATTGCCGGGAAGACGATCGGCGGCCAGCTGCTGGGCAATGAAAGTATCGTACGGGAGGTCCTCATTCAGCGCCCGGATCACCCAGTCGCGATAAGTGTAGGCATAGGGGAACCATCCCTGTAAATTTCGCCCCGCATCGACCATCCCCACCGTGTCCGAATAACGCGCCAGATCGAGCCAATGGCGGCCCCACCGCTCACCATAATGCGGGCTGGCAAGCAAACGGTCGACCACCTTCGCAAACGCCTCCGGGGAGCGATCGGCCAGGAAAGCCGCCGTCTCCGCCGCCGTCGGCGGGAGCCCCGTCAAATCGTAGGTCGCCCGGCGCAGCAGCGTCCGCCGATCCGCCGCGGCCCGATAGTTCAGCCCCTGCGCCTCAAGACGCGCGAGCAGAAAGGCGTCAATCGGATTATCCGCCTCTCCACGAACCACCGGCGCCGGAGGATCACTCAGCGGCTGAAACGACCAGAAATTCCGGTGCTCGGGCTTGATTGGATCACCAGACTGCTGGGCGCCTGCCCCTTGCCAAACGGCGAAGGTGGGGATAACCAGACACGCCAGAAGCGCCATCACTCTTGTCTGACTTCGCGTCATGTTGGATTTTCCTCGAAACGTAAGGTCGAGTCGATTCCCTGCCACGGCCTGAAGATGG
>JBEAVZ010000247.1:0-7866 GCA_041160645.1 Acidobacteriota bacterium | reverse complement strand
ATTCCAAACTGATCGAACTCACCGCTGTTGCTCGCTTTGAGATAGGCCTGCTGACTCCACCCGGTCCCGGTCCGCACAAAGACATAGGCAGCGCCGGAATCGTTGGCGCTGTTGTCAGTCTGGTTGCCGTTGACCCCGATCGCATTGCTTCGTTCGCCCGGGGCTCCGATGACCACCGTCTGGCCATCAATGGCCACGGCATGGCCGAACCGATCATCGCCGTAACCAGAGGAGTTGTTGGTGCTCGCCTTGAGAAAGGCTTGCTGCGAAATGGTCGGGTCGATCGTCACCGGGTAGCTGGCGCTCCGGTCATCGACGACGATCCGCAGCTGTTCATCGCTGGCCGCCTCGAACCAGGCGGGAACCGGCAGACCGCGCGCATCCCAGACGAGCAGCTTCTCATAGCTGAGCAGCTCGTCCTGACCGGGCGTCGCGGGCGCACTGCGACGGCCAAGGCGGAGACTCTGCCCGCTCACCGCGCCAATGGGCCGCAGATCGCCGCGATAACGCAGGTGCAGGGAGAGCGGCGCGTCGGTTGGCCCGGCGGGGCGCTGGCGGATAGTAAAACCATGCTCGATTCCTGCCTCGTCATTGGTCAGCCACTCCTCGAGCTGCTCGTCCCATTTGTAGTCGATCCGTTCGCCCGTCGTGCCGATCACCGCCGACCCGACACTCAGCTGCGCCGCGCCTACCCCATAACTGGCGAGCTCCAGTCCCCACGACCAGTCACCCCGATCGGGTTGAACAGAGAATCCGCGCTGGTCGAAACTGGCCCGCAGTTGCTGGATCCGGTTGCTTGCCCGCCAGCCGCCAGCGAACGGCGCGATGGTCCGGCGCCATCGCTCATGCGCCTCCCTGATCCCCTGCCACTCGGCGCCGGAGAGCTCCTCCGGCGCCCGCGTCAGCGGCGCGACGCCCAGCCCAGCTCTGTCCGCGCTGCCGTCTCCGCTCTGCGCCGCGAGCAGAAAGGTGAGAAGGGCCAGGAAGAAGCACATCTGCCAGATGCTCTTCCCAATGTTGTTCTGGACGCGGCTGAGCGGATGCTTGTTGAATCCCTTATCTTTGGTCGATCTTGATCTCATTGGCTCTCTATCTTCGCTCGTCGCAGTGCTGAATGCGCTGGTCGATACTTGTCAAACTTACTCGCTGGTCTTACTGGTCCTACTGGTCCTACTGGTCTTACTTATATTGCCGATTTGGCCGATGTGGCCGATCTTGATCTTTGCGGTGGAGATCGACCGGAAAAGAACTGTTTGCGTCACGTGGAGATAACCAGCGCATCATACTTGACTCACGAAAAAAATAAAGTGAATTCACTCGGCGCCGCGCCAATTTGTTCTCCGCGCGAGATCGGCCCTGGCCACACACCCGGCGTTGAGCCGCCCCACCGGCCCTGGCCTCGGGCGAGTCAGCGCTGATCCCGCCCGCGATCGATTCAGTTGGAGGGACGGCAAAATTTGACAAAGAGGGGAAGAGCCGCTTAAATTGCCGTTTTGACTGAATTCTGAATACTTTACGAGACCAAGGCCATGACTGGAAACGAAGTACGCGCGACATTCCTCAACTATTTTGCCCGCCAGGGGCACAAGATCGTCAAGTCCTCCCCGCTCTTGCCGGCGAACGACCCGACACTCCTCTTCACCAACGCCGGGATGAACCAGTTCAAGGATGTCTTTCTTGGAGCGGAGCAGCGTGATTATCGGCGCGCCACCACCTCGCAGAAATGCGTTCGGGCCGGGGGCAAGCACAACGATCTCGACGAGGTTGGCAAGACAGCCCGCCACCATACCTTCTTCGAGATGCTTGGCAACTTCTCCTTCGGTGACTACTTCAAGCAGGATGCGATCCGGTTTGCCTGGGATCTTCTCGTCAATGAGTACAAGCTCGATCCGACGCGCCTCTGGTTTTCTGTCTTTGCCGGCGACGATGAAGTTGGCGCTGATGAGGAAGCGGAGCGGCTCTGGCAGGAGGTCGGGGCGCCGCGGGAGCGCATCCTCCGCTTTGGCCGGAAGGACAACTTCTGGCAGATGGGCGAGACTGGGCCCTGCGGACCATGTTCGGAGATTCACTACTACATGGGCGACCATCCCCACGACCCGCAGTTCAACCGTGCCGAGTATGTCAATGGTGAGGGGGACGACACGATCGAGATCTGGAATCTGGTCTTCATGCAGTATAACCGGATCGAGACCGGCCCGGGGCAGTACCGGCTCGAGAATCTGCCCGCTCCCTCGGTCGACACGGGGGCCGGACTGGAGCGCGTGACCGCCGTCCTCCAGGGAGTTCCCTCGAACTATGAGACTGATCTGATCCGCCCCATCATCGACTTTACCGCTGGTCTGATCGGCCGTCACTACAAGTACAATGACGAGGAGCCCAACGTCTCCATGCGGGTGATCGCTGATCACGCGCGCGCGACCGCCTTTCTCATCACGGATGGCATCTTCCCCGGCAACGATACCCGCGGCTATGTGCTGCGGAAGATCATGCGGCGGGCGATCTGGCACGGCCAGAAGCTCGGCTTCAAAGATCTCTTCTTTGCCAAGGTGACCAATTTTGTGGTCGATCTCTTTGGAGAGGCCTACCCCGAGCTTCGTGAGACGCGCCAGGTCATCGAACGGGTCGTGACGATCGAAGAGAAGCTCTATGGCTCGACCGTTGGCACCGGGCTCCAGGTTCTCGAGGAGGTCATGAAGCGGGCGAGCGACCGCACCGTCGCCGGAGCGGATGTCTTCAAGCTCTATGACACCTTTGGACTGCGCTACGATCTGATCGAATACGTGGCCACCCAGCGTGGTTACACCCTCGATCAGGCCGGCTTCGATGCCGAGCTTGAAAAGCAGCGTCAGCGGGCCCGCGAATCGATGAAGGGGGCCGCGGCCAAGGTGATCAGTCCGGTCTACCAGGAGGTTGCGAGCGCCGGCCGGGTGGAGTTCACCGGCTATCAGGGGACGAGCCTCAGCAGCGCCCGCGTGGTCGCCCTGATCCGTGAAGGGGTGGTCGTCGAGCAGCTGACGGCTGGCCAGAAGGCGGAACTGGTGCTCGACCGGACCCCCTTCTATGCCGAGTCGGGCGGACAGATCGGCGATACGGGCATCATCGAGAACGAGGCCATGCGTCTTCTCGTCAGCGATACGCAGTCTCCAACCTCCGGCCTCATCGTTCACCAGGTCGAGGTCGAGCAGGGAACGGTCAGGCGTGGCGATACCGTCGCCGCGCAGGTCGACGCCGAGCGCCGCTCGCGAACCATGGCCAACCATACGGCGACCCACCTGCTCCATGCGGCGCTTCGTGAGGTGCTCGGTCCGCACGTCAAACAGGCTGGTTCCCAGGTCTCTCCGGATCGCCTGCGGTTCGACTTTACCCATTTTGCTCCGCTCACCGATGACGAGATCGCCGAGGTCGAACGGCTCGTCAATGAACAGACGCTCCGCAACGCCGCCGTCTCCAAAGAGGAGAAGTCGCTCGATGAGGCCCTCACCAGCGGCGCCATGGCCCTCTTTGGCGAGAAGTACAGCGACAAGGTCCGGGTCGTCAGCATTCCCGGGTTCTCGACCGAGTTGTGTGGCGGAACCCACGTCAACGCGACGGGAGACATCGGAGTCTTCAAGATCGTCTCCGACAGTTCGATTGCTTCGGGCACGCGCCGGATCGAGGCGCTGACCGGCAAGGGCGCCTATGCCCGCTTCCAGACGGTCGAGACTCTTTTGACGGAGACCGCGGCGCGCCTCAACACGGCCACTACCCGGCTCCCGCTCGAGGTGGAACGTCTCCAGGTCCAGATTCGTGATTACCAGCGCGAGATCGAAAGACTAAAGCTGAAGCTGGCCCAGGGGGGCGGGACGGCCAGTGATGAGATCGTGGCTATCGATGGGATCAACCTGCTCGTTCGCCAGGTCGAGGGGCTTGGCAAGGAGGGGCGCCGCCAGCTTGGCGACTCACTCTCCCGCAAGGTTGCTCCGGGGGTCGTCGTCATTGGAGACCGCGAAGAGGGCAAAGCCTCGATCCTCGTCATGGTCTCAGCCGACGCGACGGCGCGTCTGCAGGCGGGCCGGATCGTCAAGGCGCTTCCCGGCGCCCGCGGCGGAGGCAAACCCGATCTCGCCGAGGGGGGAGTCGATGGTGAGCAGCTGGCCGAGGCGCTCGCCGCGGCGCCCAACGTCGTCCGGCAGCTCCTTCAGGGGTAGATTTCCAGCCGTTCCAGCCGTCATACTTGTTGGCTGGAACCGCCTGACCCGTCGCCGCAAGTCCAAATCAGGAGAAAAATGAACAGTCTGGTCTCGTCCAATCTCAGCCACCATCCGGCGCGCACCGCCGTCAGCATCATCGGGGTGTCAGTCGGGGTGATCCTTGTTGTCATGACGGTCGGTCTGGTGCGGGGCGCGCTCAAGGAGCGGGCCAACCGTGATGCCAATGTCGGTGTTGAACTGATGCTTCGTCAGGCGGGGCAGGGGCTCTCCCTCACCTCGGCCGATATGACGATGCCGGTCAGGAATCTCGAGCAGATCCAGGCCATTCCCGGAGTGGCGGCGGCGACCCCGGTTGGGCAGAATCTCGAGATGGGGGGCAAGAACGGACTCGGCCTCCAGCAGATCGATGGGATCGATTTTGCCTCCTTCACTACCGCCTCAAATCTGCGGGTGGTGCGTGGCGAGGCTCTGCCGAGCAGCGGCGACGTGGCGATCGTCGACAGCAAGTACGCGCTCAACAACAAGGTTGGACCCGGAGACACGATCAAGGCGATTGGCCGCGATCTGAAGGTCGTCGGCGTCTACGAACCGGAGAGCGGCGCCCGGATCAAGATCCCCCTGACGACTCTCCAGGAGATTCTTGGGGCAGAGCAGAAGTGCTCAATGATCTTCATCAAATGCCAGAATCCGGAGGAGCAGGAGCAGGTCGCCCAGCGCATCCTCGCGGCCTTCCCCGACTACCGGATCATCTTCACGCGGGATCTGCCCACCCTCTTCACCAATGGCTTCAACGCCTTCAACGTCTTTCTCAATGTCGTGCGTGGACTGGCCGTCGTGATCAGTCTGCTGGTGATTCTCCTGACAATGTACACCTCCGTCTCGGAGCGGACCCGCCAGATCGGGATCCTCAAGTCACTTGGCGCTTCGAAGATGTGGATTGCCTGGACCTTCGAAAAGGAGGCCCTGCTGATCAGTCTCATCGGGGTTGCTGGCGGGCTGATCGTCTCACAAATGGCCGCCTTTCTGATGGTCAGGTATCTCCGGCTCAACATCGATCTCGAAATGCGATCAATGCTGCTCGCCTCGCTGGCCGGGATGGTCAGTGGCGCGCTGGGCGCCCTCTACCCGGCGCTGCGGGCGGCTTCCCAGGATCCGATCGATGCCTTGAGCTACGAGTAGCGAGGCCGGACGCGCGCTGTCACCACTTAAGCAGGTCCGGCCGGCCGGCGACGCGACCGTGCGTCGATCGACCTGCCGGCGCGATGCTGGTCAATCGACCGATTGTTCTTACTCCGTGGCGGTCCGCGCGTGGATCGCAAGTGCATCGTTCAACCGCCTCACAGATGGAACCGCGCCACCCGGTGTCTGAATCGTATGTTGTCGTTACTCAAAAGATTCCTCAAGCGCCTCTTCGCCGTGACTGGATACGCGATCGTCCGCCATGAGTACAATTGTCTTTCGACCTCCCACCTCGACTACGTGCTGAAGCAGACCCTCCCCGAACTCACCCCAGCGCCAGCGAACCCGAGAGTTCCGACCATTTTTGATGTGGGAGCGAACATTGGCCAGATGACTCATCGTTTGCGGGGCGTGGCCCCGACGGCCCGCCTCTATTCCTTTGAACCGGTCAGCGCCACCTATGAACAGCTTGTCGCGAATGTCGAGGGACTCGACGGGATAAGTTGCCATAAGATTGCCCTCGGAGAGCGGGATGGATCAGACCGCATTTATCTGCGCGATGAGAGTCAGTGGAACTCGCTCGTACCCGCCATCAACGCCGTCCTGCGGGAGGAAAATCGACAGTTTGTCCCAGTCGAGGTTCAGACACTCGATTCATTCACCATCGCCAACTCGATTGACCAGATCGATCTGCTGAAGATCGATACGGAGGGCTATGAGCTCGAGGTGCTCAATGGCGCCCGGCGGCTCTTCGAAGAGGGGCGAATCGGCGCCGTTCTCCTCGAGGTTGGCTTCGATCCTGAGCAGCTTCAGCATTCCTACTATCTCGATATCTTTCGCCGCCTCGATCAGTTTGGTTTTCGGTTCCGCGGTCTCTTCGATCTATCGTACGATGCGCAGGGGCGGTTGGACTTCGCCAACGCGCTTTTTCAGCGCCGGCCGTGACCGTGATTCCCTGATCGATCGGTCGTCACCGGGCTGTCAAACCTGATCTGCTGTCGCCGCCTCGACAAAAGACAGTCACCCCGAACTCCCGTCCGCTCCCTGTTTTGACAACCTTCCCGATAACCCTTAAACTGCACAATTACTCGCAGATCGAAACACTCGGGTTCACTGAAGCGGAAGTCACTATGGCGCAAACGATCCCCTCAAGACCGTTGATCGGCATCACCTGCGAGTTGGGTGACGGGGATATCTTCCGCCTGCACCGCGCTTACGCTGAAGCGATCGAGTCCGCCGGTGGGGTTCCGGTTCATATTCCGCTCATTCCTCGTCGCTCATACCTCGATGCGGTGATGTCACGGCTCGATGGATTGGTCATTTCCGGCAGCCAGAGTGATCTCGATCCGGACTATTACGGCGATGAGCCACTGCCTTTGCTGGGCGCGGTGGTTCCCGAGCGTGATCGGACAGACATGATCCTGCTCGACATTGCGGAGGAGACAGCCAAACCGCTCCTCGCGATCTGTTTTGGGATGCAGTCGCTCAATGTCTCGCGGGGGGGCAGCCTGATTCAGGATATCGGAAGCCAGATCTCCAACCCGCTCAAGCACGAACAGGGAGCGAGGGCTGACCGCCCCTCGCACTACGTTCTGCTCGAACCCGGCTCACTCCTCGCGGCGCTGGCTTATGGCGACAGCGTCAAGGTGAACAGCACTCATCACCAGGCGATTGCCAGGCTAGGAGCTGATCTGCGGGTTACGGCGCGTGCCTCCGACGGGGTGATCGAGGCGGTTGAGGATACCCGCCCCGGACGCTTCGTTGTTGGAGTACAGTGGCATCCGGAGGCTGGATTTGCCGATGATACTTTCTCGCAGTCCATCTTTCGTCGCCTCATCGAAGCTACCCTGATCAAACGTGAGCTCGATGATGTTGCCGGGATCTGACCCGCGGTCCGGGGCTCCGGTCATTGCCCTTCGGTCGCCCCAGTCGCAGCGAACTACCAGTTGCAGAGAATCAGAGGATCATGAACCGTAGCCACAAGTTGACCATCGGCCTGCTCTCGACGACCCATCTGGTGCTCGACTCGTACTCGAGTTTTCTCTTTCAGCTGCTGCCAATTCTGACGGTCAATCTGCAACTCACGCCAATGAGCGTGGCCTGGCTCTCGCCGGCGCTCATGATCACCTCTTCGCTGATGCAGCCGATCTATGGGATGATCTCTGACCGTTATCTGAAACGATCGATGGCCGTCTATGGTCCATTGATTGCCGCGCTCTTCTTTTCGCTGCTGGGGAGCGCGACCAGTATGCCGATGCTCTTCCTCCTCGTCATCGCCGGCGGAGTCGGGGTCGGGGCCTTCCATCCGCAGGGCGCGGCCATGGTCTCCCGGGCGGTGACCAGCAGTGGGATGGAACGCCACCAGGGACTGGTCATGTCGATCTTCTCCTCCGCGGGCACGGTTGGTTACGCCCTGGGACCACTGATCATTGCCGGAGCGATCAGTCTCTTTGGTCTTGATCGGAGCTGGTTTACCGTCATTCCGGGACTGCTCGTC
>JBEAVZ010000083.1:0-4508 GCA_041160645.1 Acidobacteriota bacterium | reverse complement strand
CGTGCTTATCACCAGGGCGCGGAGCCGGCTCGTCTACTTCACCTCGATTCGCGCCGCCGAGATTCAGCCGGGTCCGAATAGTTCGTGGGGAGTACGGGCGCTCAAGTCATACCTGGCCTATCTCGAGTCCGGGGAGCTTCCGCGCCCGGACTTTGCCGAGCGCCCCCCATTGCCAGAGTTTGAGCAGGCCGTGGCCACGGCGCTCCGGCGACGCGGGCTCGATGTCATTTCACCACTCAGCCCGCAACCTGGCCACGCTTCACTCGGAACGACGGTCGGATTGATCGATCTGGCGATCGTCGACCCGCGTGATGAGAACCATCTGCTGCTGGGGATCGAGTGTGATGGCGCACTGGCGCGTGGGCCCCGCTCAGTCCGTGACCAGAATCGGCTGCGGCCCGAAGTCCTCGGACGGCTTGGTTGGAAGACCCACCGAATCTGGGCGACCGATTGGTTCCGCAGTCGCGAACGGGAGATCCAGCGGATTGTTGATATGGTCGGGCGGCTGGTGGAGGATTCTCCACCAGCCTGAGAAAAGGGCCTCCGCGACGGTCGCTTCAGCGGCGGCTCGTCTCGAAGCCAGCTCGATAGCCCGCCACGTAACCCTGGCGGAAACCACGCCGATAGTCATCTTCGTGGCGGTAGTGGCTGGCATAGCCCCACCGGTTGTCGCGCAGATTGAGGTTGAGACGGTCGTTATATCGTCGACCGCGCCGGCGGTCTTCGCGCCCCTCGCGGAGACCATACTCATAACCGTTCCGCTCGCCAGTCTGATAAGCCTGGCGCTGGTTGAACATCTGACGACCCTGTGCCTCGACGCTCACCGGTCCCCCGGCAACGACGAGGATGGCCAGCATCAGCATCGGTACTCCATAAGCCTTCATCCATTTCATCGTGGTAGCCTCCTTACCGCCTTCCGCGGTCAAATTGATCTTCGACGGTAGGGGGTACTCAAGAGGCGTGCCAGACGGTGAGCGGTGGGACTTATGCGCAGCTGCCGCCACCAAGTCATTCAAAGCCATACATTTAACGGTCGAGACCGCGAGGGGGAGCCGGTCGCCTCGGCTCCCCCTCCATTCCACAACGTATGCCGGGCTGAACGAAATGGTGCACTGGGGCAGGATCGGGAGTGATTGACACGGGAGGTTAGCTGGTAAGCGGCGCGAAGACCTTCATCAACTCGGCCTTCGTCTCGATGCCGATGCCCGGGACGTCCGGCAGTCGGACTCGTCCGGCCTCGACTGGAATATGGTCGGCAAAACCTCCGAATGGCTCAAAGACCCCGGGGTAGGATTCGTTGCCGTGCAGGCCAAGTCCAGCCGCAATGTGGAGTGTCAGTTGGTGTCCGCCGTGGGGAATGCAACGGCGCGGCGACCATCCGTGCTCCTCGAGCATGGCGATAATCCGCAGGTATTCCACGAGACCATAACTGAGGGCCGGATCCATCTGCAGGTAGTCCCGATCCGCCTTCATCCCGCCGTAGCGGATCAGATTCCGGGAGTCCTGCCAGGAGAAGAGGTTCTCACCCGTCGCGATCGGCACCGGCGAGACCTCGGCCACCCGGGCATTGAGGTCGAAATCGAGCGGATCGCCGGCCTCCTCGTACCACTTGATCCGGTCCCGGTATGGGGTGAGCGCTTCGGCATAGGCCAGCGCCGTCGGCAGGTCGAAGCGCCCATTGGCGTCGACGGCGAGGCTCTGGCGGCGGTCGAGCAGCGAGAGCACCGCTTCGATCCGCTGCAGGTCTTCGGCCAGTGGCGCCCCGCCGATCTTGATCTTCACATCCAGATAGCCCTGATCGAGAAAGCGCTTGATCTCATCCTGCAGTCCGGTGATCCCCTTCCCAGGGTAGTAGTAGCCGCCGGCCGCGTAGACGTAGACATCCGCATCAGCCTGACCGCCACGATAGCGATCGGCGAGGAGCTTGTAGAGTGGCTTCTCTTCGATCTTGGCGGCGAGGTCCCAGAGGGCCATGTCGACCGTTCCAACGGCCACGGCCCTTTCGCCATGGCCACCAGGCTTCTCGTTGGTCATCATGACCTGCCAGGCCCGGACCGGTGAGATGTTGGCGCCATCATCCTCCAGTAGCTCCTCCGGACTGGCCGCGAGCAGGCGGGGAACCAGTCGTTGACGAATAATCTCACTGGGCGCGTAGCGTCCGTTGGAGTGGAAGCCGTAACCAATTAGCGGGCGACCCTGCCGGTACACATCGCTGACGATCGCGACCACCGAGACGGTCATCTCGGAAAAGTTGATGTAGGCGTTCCGGAGTGATGAACGCAGGGAGACTGACTGTTCATGGATAGCGGTTATCTTCATTGGTGATATTGAAAAGGGTATCCAAACAATATGGCAATGTGGCGCAGCGTGGAAACAACGCCCTGATTTACACCATTCCGCGCCCGGGCACAGTCCAGCCGGGACCCGGCGCGGGGTGCTGATTGACGTCCCGCGACCCTGGCGATCGCGGGACGATAAAATTGGTTGGTGCAGTCGTCGGCCGGACGGCAGTGACCGGACTCTTCAGGCCCCGACCGAACCGCGGATCGCCAGGGTGGCGGCGTGGGCTGTCCGGAGCAGCTCGCTGACGATCTCCGCTTCGGTCTCCGGGGAGTACCTGATGGTCGGAGTCGCCACACTGATCGCGCTGATGCAGCGACCAAGCTGGTCAAAGATCGGCGCGCCGCAACAGCACCATCCCGGCGCCGATTCTTCCCGCTCCCGCGCCCAACCCTGCTGGCGGATCCGCTCATACTCATCGAGCAGGGCCGCCCGATCGGTGATTGTGTTCTCGGTGTGGGGCGGCATTCCATAGACCTGAACGATCCGGTCGATTCGCTCCGGGGGTTGAAAGGCGGTGATCACCTTGGCGAGCGAGCTGCAGTGGGGCGGCAGGACACGCCCGAGGACATTGACCGCCCGGATGGCCTGGAAACCCTGAATCGTGTCGATGACCTGAATCCGGTCCCCGAAGAGGAAGCCAAGGCTGACCGTCTCATCGAAGCGGTTATTGAGCTGCTGCAGATAGGGGTGGATGGTCTCCCGAAACTTCTCGGCGTGGTCGTAGAGAGTGCCAAAGAGCACCTTGGGAGCCAGCTGGTATGATCCGTCCGCATTGCGCCGCAGGTAACGATAGTTCTCGAGCGTCGAGAGGATGCGGAAGAGTGACGATTCCGGAAATCCGCTCGCCGCGCTCAATTCGGTCAGACTGAGGCTCGTCTCAGCATCGGCGAAGAGGTCGAGGATCTCCAGCGCCCGGCCGATCGCTTTCGAATGGCTCTCCGCCGCGCCTCCGGAGCTGCCGGCGATCGCGCCGGAAGGCTTTCGTCGCCGCGGTCGGCTGACCGGTTCGAGCGCATTGGCGGGTTTCGATCTCTTCGTGGTGGTGGCTCGCTTTTGGGCAGTATTCTTTGGCATCTGGTTATTAATTATTCAACCACCAATCTTGTCAAGAGACGGCTGGCACGCGCAGTACGGCCGCCTTGGTCTCGAGATACTCGTCGATCCCCTCGGACCCGTTCTCGCGTCCGATGCCGCTCTCACCCTGGCCGCCGAAGGGCAGACCCGGGTGGATGATCCGCGTGTCATTGACGCCGATCGTCCCAAAGTGAAGTCGCTCGACGAGCCGGTGGATGCGGGCGGCATCATTGGTGAAGAGGTAGGCCGCCAGCCCGTAGTCGGTTGCGTTGGCCATTGCGAGGGCCGCGGTCTCCGATTGGAACCGGCTCAGGGTCAGCAGCGGGCCGAAGGTCTCCTCCTGCATGACCCGCATGTCCGGAGTGACGTGGTCGAGCAGGGTTGGTTCAAAGAAACATCCCACATTCGGCGCGGGAAGATCGATCGGTCGCCCGCCGCTGAGCAGCCGCGCTCCGCCCGCGAGCGCATCGTTCAGGTGGGCCACGACGCGTTGCTGCGCTCCCTCGTGGATCAGCGGACCGAGATCGACCTCCGGATCGTGGCCATTGCCGACCCGCAGCCGTTCCATTCGCGCCGCAAGCCGTCGGCCCAGCTCAGCGGCGATCGCCTCGTCGGCGATGACGCGCTGCACGCAGATGCAGGTCTGGCCGGCATGCCGGAAACGCGACGCAACGATCGACTCAACGGCGAGGTCGAGATCGGCATCCGCGAAGACGATCGCCGGGGCGTGCCCTCCCAGCTCGAGAGAGATTCGCTTGAGGGTTGCCGCCGCCTCTCGAAAGAGGCTCTTCCCGACACTCGTCGACCCGGTGAAGGCGATCTTCCGGACCCGACGGTCGGCCAGCCAGCATCCGGCGACCGTGGCTGCCCGTGAGGTCGGCACCAGATTGATCACGCCCCGCGGGATTCCCGCCGCCTGCGCCAGGCGACCCAGCTCAACCGCCGAGAGCGGGGTCTCCGGCGCCGGTTTGATCAGCACCGTGCATCCCGCCGCAAGGGCCGGACCAAGCTTGCGACAGAGGGTATTGAGCGGATAGTTCCATGGGGTGATGATCGCTGCCACCCCAACCGGCTGACGGATCGTCCAGAGG
>JBEAVZ010000071.1:0-3833 GCA_041160645.1 Acidobacteriota bacterium | reverse complement strand
GTAGAACCCCAGCACATAGGACCTCAGCGAACGTTCACGGTTGTCGGCTCCAGCGGCCTTGTTGTAGGCAACACGGTGGCTCGGTACCAACAGGGTGGTGACGGCGTCGACCAGAGTCGATTTTCCGGAGCCGATGTCTCCAGTGAGAAGCCCGTTTTCCCCGCCCAGGCATAGTGTCCACACCCGCCCGTCAAAGGTTCCCCAGTTGAGGACCTCAAGCCGTTGCAGACGAAATCCGGCCAGTCGGTCATCGGCCATGAATTCCAATTCGATCGCCTCAGCCATCGATAACCTCCATTGGCACCTCTGACGGTTGCGTGTGTCGCTGTCGATATTCTGCCAGTCGTTCGTCAAAATCGGCCAGCCACTGCGCATCGACAAAAGCCTTGATGATGCGCCGCACTTCAATCATCTGTCCCTGCCCACGCAATTGGCGGATAAAACCGAGAGCCTCAATCTTTTTCAGATAGGCACCGATCTGGTCGATCAGCTTTACCTCGTTGCTGCCCGCCGGTAAAAAAATCCGGACCAATTCCACCACTTCATCCCGGGAGAGAATCAGACGCGTCTCGCCGCCACCAGCGTCGAACTCGGCCAGTTTTTTCCGCAGGAGGGCAAGCAGCAGACTGACCTCGTAGGTAAGCTGCCGGCGGGTAATCAGGCGGGGCATGACAGCCTGATCATCCACATCCTCATCCTGCCGGGAACGCAGAAATGCATAGCCTTCCGCTTCATCGAGCATCAATTCCAGACCGAGAATGGCGACGTAATCACGAAGGCTCGCTTGCAGGTCAAGCAGGGTGTTCCACTGTACCGGGTTGTCTTCCTCATAAAGTACGCCTTTCAGCAGAGGGATGACCACGGACGAAAGTTCTTGGGGCGGCCGTGCAGACTGGCCAGGGTTGGTATCGTCCATATTCATCCTCAATTCCTCAGCAGAATAATGCGGGGCAAGGTCGCCTGGCGGATGACGCCAGTCTCGATCTGCCAACTGACCTGTTCCCGGATCTCATCGTCTACTGATGTATTCGGCCACTCCCCAGCTATCTGCAGATAGGCGACCAGTTCAGCCAATCCATGGCGGAGGGGATGGCGGGTTACCACCTCGACCAGGCTTATCTGGCTGCGCCCCTGGAGTTCCTGCAGTATATTACGGTTCAGCTCGGCTCGATCAACCACCACCTGGGCATAGAGGGCTGTCGTATCAACATCTGCATCACCTCCGTCCAGCACTATCCCGCCAATGAGGGGCTTGAGCGGCGGCCGGTGAAGACGTAGCTCCAGAGGAACTTCGACCGTCGCGGATGTATCGGCCATGGACATGAAATCTCCCGGTGGACACTTCTCGCGCAACGACAGCGCACTGCTTTCGATGCGGTGAAGGATGTTCATGATGCGCCGGTTTTCCAGCCAGGCCTGATCGTCGAGAAAACGCCGCAGCTGCTCGGAAAGCTTTGCCACCATCCGCTGGGTGTGTTCACCTGCTTCAAGCCAGTCATAATGTACTCGTTGCAGACGGGTATCAGGATGCATGGCGAGGATCGGGGGAAGTGACATAACCAGTTCCAGCAGGCGGCTCAGCTCTTCCTGGCGGGATTGGGACATCAGGAAATCCCAGAAGGCGTGAAAGCTCTTTCCCTGGTCGGAATCGGCAATCGCATCGCGCTCACCCATGATCTCTTCGAGCAGCGCTCCCTTGGCTCCGTCCCACAGGGCAATGCGTTCGCGCACCCGCCGGTCAAGCATGCGAAAATTGTGCTCCACTTCACGAAAGTCGGTCAGCAGTTCCCGCGCCAGTTGTAAAAATTGCTGGAAGCGATCCTTCAGGCCAGTGTCGTCGAGAAGTGGAATGTCACCTGCCAGGATGCGTGTGATCTCCGCATCGATCTCAATCCGACGTTTTTGCAGTTCAGCGATTCGTACCTGTGGATCGGTCTGGCTCCCCTCACTCATCTGCCGCAGTAGCTCGAACAGGGTCAGCAGGCGGGATTCCGTGCCGACGAATGGGCGTTCAGTCAGCCCCTCCAGCCAGGCCAGGGCCTTTTCAGTGGCAGGAGTCAGGTCGAAGTATGGCTCATCGGTTCCGTGAGCATAGAATTTTCGCAGCCACCCCTTCTCGTTTTCAGCCCAGTCGTTGAGATAG
Organism: Acidobacteriota bacterium; assembly: GCA_041160645.1. Taxonomy (GTDB): domain Bacteria; phylum Acidobacteriota; class Blastocatellia; order RBC074; family RBC074; genus CAIOZW01. The sequence goes on along the minus strand of JBEAVZ010000071.1, from coordinate 1,690 downwards.
CTCGACGCCGTTCCGGGAAAAGCTTCGGTTCCGAGTTGCTCACGGAGGGCGAATAGTTCATCCTCTAATGCCTCCACCAGATCTGCCTGTGGCAGATTGCGCACATTTGGAGCGATAAACACCCGGTGCAGAAAACAGGCCACCAGTGGCGCGTGATGGGCGCATAGCAATCGCCATGCAGGGTGGTTCTGGCGGAGCAGCTCTAATGTGGTGTAGTCCATTGCCATAGCATCTCCCTTGAGTCACTGGTGGCTCATGTATCAGACGGTAATTGAGCAATCAGTCCGGAAATCTCCGGAAGGCAAGCCTGAGGATCTCCTTTTCGGACTCCAGATATCATACGTTGAACCGGTCAGGGGCGGCCAGGTCACTTTTCACCTTCCACGCCTCGCGATGGGACTGATTAGTCTCCCGAATCAGACTGCTCTGTTCCTCATTTCCTAAAATTGATAATACACAGAGACAACAGACTGAATAGAAAATGCCCAGTAACCGGAGTCAATTACTGGGCGAGTCTATCATTTTCGCAGACTATGGAGGTGGAGAGAATCGAACTCTCGTCTGGAAGCCTTAAACGAAGGAATCTACATACTTATCCGTTTCGCTCAAATTTTCGCCCGCGCCCAGTAGCAGAAACGGCGAAGAACTGCGCGCGAACTATGCCAGAAGAGTTTCGCCGCCGGACTCTGACCTGCGTCCGGAAGCTAGCCTGAATAGTCGACGCTCGACATCACACCCTCAGGCAGGGAGTGAGCGAACGGGCAGTAGCTAGCGTTTTATAACTAGGCCGCCATTGCGAGTTCTGTGTTCGCAATTAACATTTGCCTGCAGTTTACGGGTTACAAGCTTCCCGGTATGCATCCGTCGCCTCGGGTCTCCCATCGAAACCAATGCACCCCCGAAACGAACAATTTCAGTGTAGGGGGCAGCCCGCGGCTTGTCAATTACCTATTTTTGGTCTCATTTTGAGGCAGTAGTGCTGGTATGAGGGGACAGGGACGGTTTGGCTGGGGCCATGGTTGTCGTCGCCTGAAATCTGTCATAAGCTGCGGGTCTTCGGAAGATTCGATCAGGGAAGGGAAGAGCGAGAAGAGATGAACCAGTATGTATGCGTACCGATCACGGAGAGTCGGGGAGACGATTTCATCGCCGCGCTGCGCGAGGCGGACGGGGTGGCGGAGGCGATCGAGTTGCGGCTCGACTATCTCGAGGAAGCGGAGCTGCCCGGGCTGTTGACCTGGCTGGCGGAGAACGGGGCGAGCCTGAAGGCGGCGCTGGTCTTGACCTTTCGGCCGCGCGAGCAGGGCGGGCGACGTGACGTGACACTTGCCGAACGGCGGGAATTCTGGCGAACGCTCGATCCGGCGATCAAAGATCGCGCGACGTTGGTCGACTTCGAATGGGATCTGGTCGAGAGTCTGCGCGATGAGGAGCAACCCGTGGCGTGGGAGAAGGTGATCTGTTCGTGGCACGACTTTGCGGGAATGCCGACGGATCTGCTCGCGCATTATGAGCGGATGGCGGCGACGCCGGCGGCGGTGGTCAAGATTGCGGCCCTGGCGCAGCGGATCGGGGATAGTCTGGCGATCTTCGAGCTGCTGAAGTTCGCGCGGGGGAAGAAACCGGTGATTGCGCTGGGGATGGGGCTCGCCGGCCTCTCGACGCGGGTGCTGAGCCTGTCGCGCGGTGG
>JBEAVZ010000042.1:0-3073 GCA_041160645.1 Acidobacteriota bacterium | reverse complement strand
CCCCCCCACCGCCTCTGGCGCTTCCCTGCCCAACGGGGCGAACCCCGAAGATCTTCCCGGGCGAGCACATTTAAAGCGTCAGCCACCTGTTGAACCGGGTCATACGGGCCGGAGGCCCGCGCACCCAGGATGTCCAACTCTTCAATGGCTCTTCAATGGCCCTTCAATGGCCCTTCAATGGCGATCGCCCCGGAACATCTTCGTTTTCCGGATAATTTGTGCCGCTCAGTCTTGACTCGCCAATCCTTCCGACATAGAGTCTCGAATCTGAAATATCACATATCACCATGAAATACATTTTGAGCAGTTAACTTTTGACCGGTCCCGATTGGGGACACGGCAAAAGAGGGCCGGGCTGAGCAGAACTATGACAGGATTTACGATCAATCAATTGCGGATCAGTGACCAGGTCTACGAGTATCTGCGCGGAGAGATCACGACCGGGCGGTTGGTTCCGGGTGAACGACTGGATCTGGATCAACTGGTGGAGCGGCTGAAAGTCTCGAAGATGCCGATCAAGGAGGCATTGGGGCGGTTGGCGACCGAGGGATTGGTGGACATCCAGTCCCGGCGGGGGACGTATGTGGGGCGGGTAGATGCGCGAGATCTGGAGGAGACCTTCGAGGTGCGGCGGGTTTTGGAGATGTTGGCGGGCGAGTTGGCGGTGAAGAGGGTCCGGGAGAGCGATCTGGCGCGGTTGCGTGAATTGATAGTGCGGATGGAGGGGTCGAGTGAGGTCGCCGCGCACGTCGAGTTAAATTTTCAGTTTCATGGACTGATCGTCGAGCTGTCCGACAACCGCAAGCTGATCGAGATGTACGAGCGGTTGAGTGTGCCGATCCAGGTGGCGGGGATCCACTACCGGTCGGAGGGTTGGTTGGAGAGGTTGGCGCAGGAGCAGCAGGAGCACCGGGCGATCGTCGCGGCGCTAGCGAGTCGGGATGATGAAGCAGTGACGAAAGCGATCAGTGCGCACATCAAGCGGGGTCGGAGATCACTGCTCGATGATGTGGAGAGATCGAAAGAGGGTTAAGTCAGGCCGAGACAGGCCGAGAGAATTAACAACCAAACCTGCACCGAGGACGATTATGGTGGGCAGTCAACTTTGGCGAGTGAGGCACCCGGCCATAATCGGCACTCGATGCAATTCCATCGGAGGCAATAAAATGAATCGGATTCAATCTATCTCCCCGTGGCGATACGTTGGTAACAAACTTGCACTGGCCTTGTCAATCATGCTTCTCTGCGGCACGGTCTACGCGCAGCGGGGTCGGGGAACAGTTCTGGGAGCAGTAACGGATGTGAGCGGGGCGGTGGTTCCGGGAGCGACCGTCACGGTGACCAACACGGAAACGAACGTGGCGACGACAACGACCACGAACGATGATGGGAACTACACGGTACCGAACCTGCTGGTGGGGGGCTACACCATTGCCGTGACCAAGGAGGGGTTTAAGAAGGCGGTGCGGAGCGGCGTGACGCTGGAGGTCGACCAGCGGGCGCAGATCGACGTGGCCTTGGAGACGGGGGCGGTGAGCGAGGTAATCGAGGTCGCTGGGCAGACCTCGCTGGTCGACACGACGACCGCAACCTTCGGGAAGGTGATCGAGAACCGGCGGGTGCAGGAGTTGCCGGTCAACGGAAGGAACGCGCTCTCGCTGGTGCTGCTGGCGCCGGCGGTGCAATCGGGGGTTGGACCAACGGCCTCGGGATTTGCCGACCGGGGGACCCAGGTCTCGATGATCAGAATCAATGGAAGTCCTTTTGCGACCAACAATCTGGTCGTCGATGGCCTGAGCAGCGTCAACGCCTACCTGCCAGATGTCAATATCAATCCGAACGTCGATTCGGTCCAGGAGTTCAAGGTTCAGACTAATACGATGTCGGCGGAGTATGGCTTCACGCTTGGCGGAGTGGTCAACCTGGTGACCAAGTCGGGGACGAACGAGTATCACGGAACGCTCTACGAGTTTCTGCGCAACAACTGGCTCGATGCGAACAGTTGGTCGAACAACCGGGCACAGCGTCCGCGGCAGCCATTGCGCTACAACCAGTATGGCGGATCGATCGGCGGGCCACTCCGTTTCCCGAAGCGGATCTTTGGTCCTCTGGGAGGATTTGATGGACGGGACCGGACCTTCTTCTTCTATAACTATGAAGCCTACCAGTTCGTGACCAACGCGTCCGGATTCTACACGATGCCGACCGAAGCCTTCCGGAATGGCGATTTCTCAAAGCTGGCCGACGCCAATGGGCGGCCGATCCTCATCTACGATCCGGCAACGACCCGACCGAATCCGAATGGGCAGGGCTTTCTGCGTGACCCATTTCCCGGGAAACATCATTCCATCGAACCGCATCGACCCGGTGGCGAAGAACATTCTGCGTTTCTATCCGCTGGCAAACCGGACCGCGGACAATGCCTTTACCAATCTGAACAACTATTTCGGGGCGGTGAGCAACCGGCGGACGCTCAACAACCACACGTCGCGGTTTGATCATCGGGTGACGGATCGGAACACCTTCTCGGTGCGCTACACCTTCTACCGGCAGTTCACCGACAATGGAACCTCCAATCTCTATCCGGATCCGGTGGTGCGGCAGCGAACGGATCCGTTTCGGGGGCACAATGTGGTCCTGACGGATCTGCACAACTTTACGCCAAACCTGATTCACGAGGTGCGGATCGGGGTGGCGCGGCAGATCTTCGATTTCAAGGTGGCAAGTGCGGGTGGAGCGTGGCCGCAGCAGTTGGGGTTGCCGGCGATCGTACCGCCGGACGTCTTTCCGGCGATTGGCAACGGACTGCCGGGGTTCAACACGGGGACGGTCGGCAAGCGCGGAGGGGCAGTCTGGCAGCTCTTCGATTCGCTGACGTGGTTGCGTGGCAACCAGATGATCAAATTTGGGACGGAGATGCGTCTGACGCAGGCCAACAATCTGCAGAAGAGCGCGCCCTCGGGATCGTTCAACTTTCCGACGACACTGACCGACAACGCTGCGCCGATTGCCGGCAACCGGATCAATACGGGGAGTCAGTTTGCGTCGTTTCTGCTCGGCGCGGTGGGGAGCG
>JBEAVZ010000040.1:0-15950 GCA_041160645.1 Acidobacteriota bacterium | reverse complement strand
TCTTTGAGGACCTTGGTTATTTCTGTGTCGACAACCTGCCGGTGCAGTTGATTCCCAGCTTTGTTCATCTCTTTGAGTTGAAGGACTCGGGGATTACCCGGGCGGCCCTCAGTGTCAATATCCGCGAAGGTGAGTTTCTGCGCGACTTTCCGCGGTTGATCGTGCAGCTCAAGTCCCGGGATGACCTCGAGACAAACGTTCTCTTTCTGGAAGCGAGCGATGCCGCGCTCCAACGGCGTTACAGCGAAACGCGGCGTCCGCACCCGCTCGGTCAGCCATTTGTATCTGGTGGAGGGGAGGGTGATACGCGGGTTCCCGAGGCAATCCGTGAGGAGCGGGAACGGCTGGCGCCCATTCGCAAGCTCGCCGATGTGACGATCGATACCTCCGAGCACACGGTTCACACCCTGCGGTCGTGGCTCAAGGTGCGTTTCACACCGGAGAATATTGCCCGCCAGACCGAGATCACGGTTCTCAGTTTCGGTTTCAAGTATGGGATTCCGCTCGATGCCGATCTGCTCTTTGATGTCCGGTTCCTTCCCAATCCGCATTTTATTCCGGAGTTGCGTAATCTGACCGGCAATGATCCGCCGGTGGTCGAATTTCTCGAGAAGAGCGAGGAGGCGTGCGAAACGACGCGCCGCTTCAACGATCTGCTCGATTATCTGATGCCCCTCTACCAGCGCGAAGGGAAGAGTTACGTCACGGTGGCGATTGGGTGTACTGGTGGTAAGCACCGGTCGGTCGCCCTGGCCAATGCCCTTGGTCGCCATCTCATGCAGGGGGGGTATCATGCCCGGACCGTCCATCGTGATGTCCGCAAGTAGCCAGGAGCAGGGGCAGCAGGGCGAAGAATCATCAGAGGAGCGAGGTGTTTCATGCCAATCCAGGAGCCAGGAGTTGGGCCGATCGTCGGCGGAGTGGTTGTTACCCATGGCAATCTGGCCGCGGAGTTGGTCAATGCCGCGGAGATGATCGTCCGTGATCTGCACCATATCACCGCCGTGACCATTGGCTGGCACGATACACTCGAGGAGGCCCGTGAGCAGATCAGCCAGGCGATCGAGAGGGTCGATCAGGGGGCTGGCGTGGTGGTCCTGACCGACATGTTTGGCGGGACTCCGACCAATATCGCCTGTACCTTTCTCGGGAACACGCCGGTCGAGGTGGTGACCGGCGTCAATCTGCCGATGATCATCCGCATGGCCGAGCAGCAGCCGGGGGAGAACCTGCTGACGCTCGCCAAGCGGGTTCGTGACCAGGGGCAGAAGAATATCTATCTGGCCAGCGAAGTGCTTGTCTCGGGCCGGCAGAGTTGAGTCTTCCGATGCAGCAGTCTGAGCTTCATATTACAAATCGGCTTGGACTTCACGCGCGCGCCGCGGCGCGACTGGTCCGTCTTGCCAACCAGTATCAGTCACAGATCTGGCTGGCGCGGACCGATGTCGAACATCAGCCTGCCGACGCGAAGAGCATCTTTGGAGTTCTCCTCCTCGCGGCATCACAGGGAACCCTGATCAGGGTTACCGTCGAGGGGCCGGACGAAGAGCCGGCGATGGCCTCGATCAGACGACTGATCGAGGATAAGTTTGGGGAAGATTAGCCGCAGCCCGGCGACGGGATGGGCCAATCAATCAGGTTCCGTTGGAGTCTGACGATGCGCAATCCGCGGAAAAAACATAGCGAGCAGCGTTTTGAGGGGATCGGCGTCTGTCAGGGCGTCTCGATCGGACGGGCCTTCCTGGTCGATGATCCGCGGGGGCGCATTGTCCGTCTCTTCCTTCCTCACGAGCAGATCGAGGCGGAGATCCGGCGCTTTCACCAGGCGGTGCAGGTTGCGCAGCGGCAGGTCCAGGAGGCCATCGACCGACTGCGGACGGCGCTGGGGGCTGACCGGGCATATATTCTCGAGGCCCATCTGCTGCTGCTGCAGGACCGCGGGATCGGCAAACAGATCGAGAATTTTATCCGCGAGAACAATGCCAATGCCGAGTGGGCGATCAAGGATGTCACCTCCCACCTGCTTGAACTCTATGCGCGGATTACCGATGACTACCTGCGTGAGCGAGGCAGCGACGTGGTCGACGTCTCGCAGCGGCTGATCAAGATCCTCTCTGGCACCAAGCATTACGACCTCAACGAAATGGCGGATGGCGCGATCATCGTTGCCGATGACCTGCTGCCCTCGGTGGCCGCTGACCTCGATCCGCACCGCGTGATCGGTTTCGTGACCAACGCCGGCGGCTGGGCCTCGCACACCTCGATCATGGCCCGCAGCCTCAATCTCCCGGCGGTTGTTGGCGTCCGGAATATCACCTCCCTCGTCCGCTCCGGCGAATCGCTGATCATCGATGGAACGACTGGTACGGTCATTCTCCATCCCTCACCGGAGACGCTCCTCTTCTACACTGAACTGCGCGAACGGCAGCAGCAGCAGTATATCCACGACATTCGCGACCGTGAACTGCCGGCGATCACCCGCGATGGAGTTGAGATCAGGCTGCGGGCCAACATTGAGCTGGTCGAGGAGATCGACATTTTTCAACGGTTCAATGCCGCCGGAGTCGGTCTCTACCGCTCAGAGTTTCTCTACACCCAGGCCTCCGACGGTTTGCCGAGTGAACAGCAGCAGTATGACGCCTATCGGTTCGTCGCCGAGATGAGCGGGCGGGAAGGGGCCGTGGTGCGGACCTTCGATCTGGGCGGAGACAAGCTCCACCTCGAGGGCTACGAGATTGAACGCAATCCGGCCCTCGGTCTGCGGGCGATCAGGTTGTCGCTCGCGGCGCCGGCCATCTTTCGGACGCAGATTCGGGCAATTCTCCGGGCGGCGGCCCACGATGATGGCTGTCCAAGGCTGAAGATTCTGCTGCCTTTCGTGACCAATCTCGATGAGGTTCGTCAGGCGCGCGAGATTATCGCCGCGGTCGAGACGGAGCTGGATGCAGAAGGGGTGGCCTACGCGAAGAATGTGCCGGTCGGGGTCATGATCGAGGTGCCGGCGGCGGTCCTGATTGCCGAGTCCCTGGCCCGCGAAGCCGAATTCTTCAGTCTTGGCACGAACGATCTGACCCAGGGCATGCTGGCTGTCGATCGGGCCAACGAGAATGTCAGCGCCCTCTTCGATCCGCTCCATCCGGCGGTCTTGCGGGCGATCAGGTGGGTCAGTGATGCGGCAATGAAGACCGGAATCCCCCTCAATGTCTGCGGGGAGATGGCCTCCAATCCGGCGCAGGTAATTCTGCTGATCGGGATGGGCATGACCGATCTGAGCATGACTCCGAGCGCTATCCCGACCATTCGCCGTCTGGTGCGGGCGATCGATGTCGCCAAAGCTCGCGAGGTGGCTGAGGAGGCCCTCAAACTGACCACTCCACGCGAAGTTCACACCTTCCTCTGTGCGAAGATGCTCGAGATGGGCGCGCAGTTCATGGCCACTGGTCAGGCCTGAGATCACCACCGGCCAACCGCCACCCCAGGCTCGCCACTCGAGGCCCGCCGGCCTCGGATTTGACCGCCCTAGGATTCGACCACCAGACCAGCGATCTCCCGTTCTCTCACCTGACCTGAATGGACTCGCCAGCGTTGATCATCGCGGGTGGGAAAATCGCGGCGGTAATGGCCGCCCCGGCTCTCCTCGCGCCAGAGGGCCGCGGCGGCGATCAGCCCACCAAGCAGCGCAAAGTTGCGTGACCGAAGATTGTGGGCACGCTGCGCCAGTTGCTCGAGCTCGGCGATCGCCGCGGTCAGCTCCGCGCCCTCGCGGATCAGTCCGACCTTCCGCCACATCAGATCCTGGACCTGCGCCTTGAGTTGGGGATCGATTCTCCAGTCCGCGCTTACCGCCGCGGCGGGTCGGGGCGCTCCGGCCGGAGCCTTGCCCTCAGCGGCCGCGGCGCGGCCGGCGCGGGCGCCAAAGACGAGCCCTTCGAGGAGCGAGTTGCTCGCCAGTCGGTTCGCGCCGTGCACGCCGGAACAGGCGACCTCACCCGCCGCGTAGAGTCCGGGCAGTGTCGTTCGTCCGTGGATGTCGGTCCGTACTCCGCCCATCATGTAGTGGGCGGCTGGACTGACTGGCAGCGGATCTCGGGTCAGATCTAGTCCAAGCTCGCGGCAAGTGCGGTAGATCTTTGGAAACCGCTCGCGGAGAAACTGACCATCGAGATGGGTCAGATCAAGATAGATTGAGCGATCCCCGGTCAGATCCATCTCGGCGCGAATGGCGCGCGAGACGATATCGCGCGGCGCCAGTTCGCCGCGTGGATCGTAGCGTTCCATGAACGTTTCGCCACGATGGTTGCGGAGCCGGCCTCCCTCGCCCCGCAAGGCCTCCGAGAGCAGAAAGCAGGGGGCTCCCGTGAGGGCGAGGGCCGTCGGATGAAACTGGACGAACTCGAGGTCGGCGACGAGCGCCCCCGCCTCCCACGCGAGAATGATGCCATCGCCGGTCGCTACTTCCGGATTGGTCGTCTGGGCATAGATCTGCCCGGCGCCGCCAGTGGCGAGGATGACCGCGCGGGCCGTCAGTTCCCGCTCCTCCCGCCGGACGGTATCGATGTACCGGATCCCGCGGCATTGCCCATCCGCGACGAGGAGCCGGGTCGTCACGGCGTGGGGATGAAATTCGATCTCTGGCCGGCGGCCGGCGTGGGCGAGGAGCGCGCGGACGATCTCGCTCCCGGTCGAGTCTCCGCGGGCGTGGAGAATGCGGCGGCGCGAATGGGCCGCCTCGCGGGTGAAGGCCAGCGCGCCATCTTCGCGGTCAAAGTTGGCTCCCCATTCGATCAGTTCGGTGATGTCGCCCGGACCATCCTCGACCAGCACCCGCACCGCCGCCTCATCGCACAGCCCCGCGCCGGCGACGAGGGTATCCTCGATGTGGAGGCCGCTCTCATCCTCATCGGAGAGGGCGACGGCGACGCCGCCCTGGGCATATTCAGTGTTCGATTCATCGAGGCGGTCCTTGGTCAGAACCGTCACCTGGCCGACCCGGGAGAGTTCGATCGCCGCTCTCAACCCGGCCACACCACTGCCGATAACCACAAAATCGGTGCTTCTGCTCATCATGAATTTTGAATGGCCACCGCGTCCTGACGCGCCGCCAGCTGGCCACAGGCGGCCGAGATATCCTGTCCACGGGGGCGCCTGATGAATGATGGAAGATCTCTTTCAACAAGTGTCTTCTGGAAGGCGAGGATCTGCTCCATCGACGAGGCCCGGCAGGCCAGCTCCGGAGCGGGATTGTGGGGAATCAGATTGACCTTTGCCCTGATCCCGTTCAACAAGCGGACCAGTCGTTTCGCGTCGGCGAGGCTGTCGTTGATGCCCGCCAGCATCACATACTCGAAAGTCAGTCGCTCCCGTTCGTCGAGTGGAAACTCCCGGCAGGCCTGCATCAACTCTTCGAGCGGGTACTTGCGATTGATCGGCATGATCGCCGTTCGCTGTTCATCGGTCGTGCCGGAGAGGGAGATGGCCAGGTGGGGCCGCACTGGTTCCCGGGCGAAGTCGCGAATGCGCGGAACAATTCCCGAGGTGGAGACGGTGATTCGGCGCGGACCAATGCCGACCCCTTTCTCATCGGCCATGACTCTGATCGAGGTCATCACTTCGTCATAGTTGAGGAAGCTCTCCCCCATGCCCATGAAGACCAGGTTGGTGCCGTGCGGTGGCTTCTCTCCCGGACCATAGACGTCGTTCAGCACCAGCAGTACCTGCGAGATGATCTCGCCCGCGGTCATGTTCCGTTTCAAACCGAGCTGCGCTGTCATACAGAAGGTGCAACCGACCGCACAGCCGACCTGACAGCTGATGCAGATCGTATCGCGCCGCTCTTCCGGCATAAAGACCGCCTCAGCCTCCCGACCGTCACCGAGCCGGAGCAGGTATCGTCTGGTCCCATCGAGCGAATGGAAGACGCGGCCAATCGTGGTCCTGGCGACCGCCATATTCGCCGTCAATTCTGAGCGGAGGTTCGCGGGAAGATCGCTCATGGCCTCAAAATCGAAGAGGCGGCGCTCATAGATCGCCCGGTAGAGCTGGCGCCCACGGTAGGCGGGTTCACCCAGCGTCCCCGCCAGAGCGATCAGCTCCTCTTCTGTCTTGCCAAGCAACAACGTCATTAAAAGGTACTCCTCAAATACGGCCCGGGCGACTAATCGTCACGACCGATGCGGCCTCGTCCGCGTTTGACCTGGCTGCGCATCGACTTCTCCTCGCGGCGGCGCGTCCTGGAGGCCAGGGTGGGTCGCGTGGCGCGACGTGGTCGTCGAACCTGCTGCCGCTCGGCCAGCTTCTCGGCCATCCGCGCGTAGGCGGCGTCGCGGTTCGCCGACTGGGAGCGCCGTTCTGTCGCGGTAACGACCAGTCCGGTTGGCCGGTGGATCAGCCGAACCCCGGTCTCGACCTTGTTCCGGTGCTGTCCGCCCGGTCCTCCGGCGATGAAGAACTCCATCTCACAGTCACGCTCGAGAGTCTCCCGATCGGTGGGGTGGATGGGCGGTCTCTCCTCAGGTATCACGCGCCACCTCATTCTTCTCCCGCCGTGGCGTAAAGGTCAGCGTTCGCCAGTGGCGGGCGCAGACCAGCAGCAGGGCCGCCACCGGCACCGAGAGGAAGACGCCGACCATCCCTCCCAGTTCCGCTCCGCAGACCACGGCGAGGATGACGACGACCGGATGGAGCTTCATCCCTTCACTGACCAGGCGCGGGTAGATCACGTAGTCGTGGATCAGCCGGAAGACGATCAGGAAGATGGCGATGATCATGGCCGTCTTCCACGAGGTGAAACCGGCAATGCCGACCGCAATCACGAAGAGGATGGCCGGTCCGAGAACCGGAACGAACTCGAGCACTCCGGCGGCCAGGGCGAGCACCAGCGGATAGGAGATACCCATGAGCCAGAAGCCGGCCCCCTCGATCAGCCCGACGAGCAGACAGGCCAGCACCTGCGCCCGAATGTAGGCGGCGAGCGTCTCGCTGACGTCCTGCAGAAAACCGGCAATCCGGTGGCGGACATCCCCTTCCGGGAACGAGGCAATCAGTCGTGAATTGAAGCCGGTCGCGTCCTTGATGAAGAAGAAGCCGATCACCGGGATCAGCACCAGCCAGGTCACGTAGAGGCTCATCCCAAAGGTTCGTGAGGCGATCGCCTGCAGCCAGTCAAGCAGGCGCAGCGGCGTATCATTGATCAGCGTGGTCAGCGTTTCCCGCCAGCTGAGTGGAAGCCGGTACCGGGCCGGGAGGGTTGAGAGCCATTTGATGGTCTGGTCAAATTTCCGGGCGTAACCCGGGACATTCTCGAGCAGGGCGGTCACCTGGTCGGCCAGCAGCGGCAGGATCTGCTCGAAGGCGAAGAAGGTCAGAAGCCCGACCAGCAGGTAGACGAGCAATATTGCCATCGGCCGCGGCACATTCAATCTGCGCCCGGAACGGTGCAGAAAATTGACCATGGGCAGCAGCAGGTAGCAGAAGAGAACTGTGAAGGCCAGCAGCAGCAGGACCATCCGCAGCGTGTAGAGAACCCAGATGGAGGCAACACTGGCGGCAACGATGAGGGTCGCCTGCCAGGCTATTGAGCGAATTTTGCCGATGTCTTGATAGGTCATCTCTCCCCGCGTCCCAAGCTGCAATAAAGCGATCCCTGCCGGCGTCAACTTAGAATTATATAACCTCCACGGGCGGGCACCGCAACCGTTCAAAATCAAAATCGATCGACTAAAATCGAGTGACGGCGCGTGGGCAGGAGGTGGCCGTCAGGAAGTGGAGCCGGGACATTGTTCTGTTTGGCCGCATCTGTGCGCCAGGCGGCCCGGCCGACCGATCCCCGGCGAGCCTGGTCCGCCTTATCCGCAACCCTGGTCAGGCGCGCGCCGGGAATCATGGGATGCGCTATTGCGCTGCCAAGGTTTCATGGTTCAAGATGCTCTCTTGTTTCGAACCGCCAGCGGAAGCAGGTTTGTGGTAAATTCACCCTATGTCGAGCCATCCCAGGATACTGATCACCAACGACGATGGATATTTTTCCGACGGCATTGCCGCCCTGACCCGGGCACTGGAGGAGATCGGCGACGTGGTCGTCGTTGCTCCGGCCAGCGAGCAGAGCGCCACGGCCCACAGTCTGACCCTGACCCGCCCGCTCCGGGTGCGGCAGATCGATGATCGCCGCTACACCGTTGATGGCACCCCAACCGATTGCGTGACCCTCGCGCTGACGAAGATTCTCCCGGAGCCGCCCGACATCGTCGTTTCGGGCATCAATCACGGAGCCAATCTGGGGGACGACGTGACCTACTCCGGCACCGTCGCCGGCGCCCTCGAGGCGGCGGTCTTCAGGATTCCCGGCATTGCCGTCAGTCTGGTGGCCCGCGATGGCGACTTCGACCACGCCGCGCGCTACGCTGCCCAGTTGACGCGCCAGGTTCTCGCGCAGGGCATGCCGACCGGTACGATCCTCAATGTCAATGTGCCGGTTGGCGAGATTCGCGGGACCTCGCTGACCCACCAGGGAGTGAAGATTGCCGAACTCCGCATACAGGAGGGGATCGATCCGCGTGGAAAGAGCTACTACTGGATCGGTGAACAGATCGTCAGGTGGAGAGAGGATCCCGGCTGTGACTTCGAGGCGATCGCCCGCGGCCTGGTCTCCATCACCCCACTGCGCATCGATATGACCGATTATCGCTACCTTGAAAAGCTCCGTCACGATCTGGGTCCGGACCTCGCCGCGCCCGGACGACTCGATGAAGCGGGGCTGAAGTAGGAAGAGATGACGAGCCCGATCAGTGACAGCCCGATCCAGCAGCGTCAGCGTGGCGAGATGGTTGACCGTTTGCGTCGCCAGCGCCAGTTTCGTGATGAGCGGGTTCTCGCGGCGCTGGCCGCCACTCCCCGCCACCTCTTTGTGCCGGAGGCGCTCCGCTCCAATGCCTATGGCGACCATTCGCTGCCGATTGGCGGAGCGCAGACCATCTCCCAGCCGCTCATGGTCGCCCTGCAGACCGACCTGCTCGAGCTGGGCCACGGTGACCGGGTACTCGAGATCGGAGCCGGCTCCGGGTACCAGACTGCCATTCTCGCCCAGGTTGCCGGGCAGGTCTTTGCCCTCGAAAGATTGGCGGATCTGGCCCGGAATGCCGATCGCCTCATCCGGACCCTCGGCCATCACAACGCGACCATCCGCTGTTTTGATGGAACCTACGGTTGGTCGGAATTTGCGCCGTACCGGGGAATCCTCGTTGCCGCCGGGGCTCCGGCAATTCCTCCGACCCTCATCGACCAGCTCGAGATTGGCGGGCATCTCGTCATCCCCATCGGGACCGAAACGTCGCAACGTCTGCTGCGGGTCACCAGAACCACCGATGGATCGGTCAGCGAAGATTTTGGCCCCTGCCAATTCGTCAAACTCGTCGGCAAGTTCGGCTGGGAGAGCTGAGCTGCCCTCCCGATATCAGAAAGACTGGATCTACCGGAACGCATGGAACTGCTAAAATACCTGATCGACTTTATTCTCCACCTCGACAAGCATCTGGTTGAGTTGGTTGCCCAGTACGGGACGTGGACCTACGCCATTCTCTTCCTGATCATCTTCTGTGAGACCGGACTGGTCGTCACGCCCTTCCTGCCCGGGGATTCGCTGATCTTCGCCGTCGGGGCGCTGGCCGCCAAGGAGGCGCTCAACGTCTACTGGGTGAGCGGCCTCATGATCATCGCGGCCATTCTTGGCGACACCCTCAACTACTGGATCGGTTACCAGATCGGCCCGAAGATCTTTGCCAGCGAGAAGTCGCGCTGGCTCAATCGCCAGCACCTCGAGCGGACCCACCAGTTCTATGAGAAGTATGGCGGCAAGACGATCATCATCGCCCGTTTCATGCCGATCATTCGCACCTTCGCCCCGTTCGTCGCCGGGATCGGGCGGATGTCCTACGGTCGATTCCTTGTCTACAATGTCGTCGGGGGAATTCTCTGGATTGTCATCTTCATCGTCGCCGGTTATCTCTTTGGCAATATCCCGATCGTCAAACGCAACTTCACCCTCGTCATCTTTGGCATCATCTTTGTCTCGATTCTGCCGGGCGTGATCGAGTATCTGCGCGCGCGGCGGCGCGACTGAAGATCGCTCAGTTTTCTGAACGGAGCAGGGCCTTGCGCAGCACGGCCGGGTGTTCAAAGAGGAGACCGAGGCCACGAATGACCGCCCGCTGTGGGGTCTCGATCAGTCTGGTCGCGAGGCGGGTCTCGCGCGTCAGCCGTTCATCAATGCCGGCGAGCAGTGACGTTCCTCCGGCGAGGATGATTCCGCGATCATAGATATCACCCGCCGCCTCCGGCGGCAGCGATTCAAGGGACTCCTGGAGGAAGTTGGTGATCCGTCTGATGACCGGCTCGATCGCTTCGTGGATCTCGATGCTGTTGACAAAGGCCATCTCCGGAGCGCCGCTCGAGACGCTTCTTCCTTTGACACTGGTCGTCGTCTCCTGCTCCAGCGGCAGCGCGCAGCCCAGCTCAATCTTGACCCTTTCTGCGGTTCGCGGTCCGACGAGGATTCCGTGATTCTGTCTGACCATCTCGATCAGCGCGGCGTCGAGGTCGTTGCCGCCGGCCCGGAAGGTGCGGCTGAAGATGAGGTGGTTGTGGACCATGGCGGCAACCGTCGTGGTTCCGGCCCCGATATCGACAAGCAGGTTGGCGTGCTGGTCGTCGAGGGAGATCCCGGCGCCGAGCAGCGCGACGTAACCCTTGTTGACGAAGTGGAGGCTGCTCACTCCGGCCTCCTGAGCCGCGTAGCGCAGGGCATAGTGCTCGATGTCGGTCGCATCGGCCGGGACGGCGATCAGCACCCGCCGCGAGATCTTCGAGCGACCATCACGCGCCTTGCGCACGTAACATTCAAGCAGCTTTCCGGCGAGGTTCGAGTCGGCGACCGCCCCATCCTGGAGCGGACTGATGATCTGAATATCACCGGAGGCGCGCCCCTCCAGCTCGAGGGCCTCGAGACCGACCGCCACCACTTCCTGCGATGGCAGGTCGTAGGCGAGCAGCGTCGGCTCATTGACGACCACGCCGCGCCCGCGCGCACAGACACGGGTCCGTGAGGTTCCAAGATCGATCGCCAGATCGTCGGTGACCAGGCTGCGGAGCGAAGGGAGGTGCATGGTTTTGGTGCGGTTTTCCTTTATCCAGATCGAGAGTGCTGAACGACGTACGTTGCCGTCTGGCATTATGTTAGTCGGCGATGCGAGGCGAGTCCAGCGCTTCATTCGATTTTCAGCGCTCTTCATTGTCAGGCTGTCCCCTCGCTCGACCGGCTGGTCTGGTGAATGCGGGCGACGGGCCGCGGCGTTCGGTCGCCAACTGCATAAACAGCTGGCTGAGCTGGCATAGAGCTCCGCCTCGTCAGCGCCGCGTGCCAGATGCTCGTCGGCCACATTATTGAAAGCATCTTCCACTTTGAGTATGATAAAACCCGCTGCCGGTCAATGCCTCAAATAGTGAGTTAACTGACAGTCTTGTCTCATTGGGATGAACTGAGGAGAGTTTAATGTCGAACAGCAGACAAGAACAGGGACCAGGTGGAACCTATCTCAATCCTGATCTGAAAAGTCCGCAGGCGCAGGAGTTTGAGGATCGGTTGACAGATCTGATCGTCGGCCAGGATCGGGCCGTGCGCCGCATCACCGGCCTCTACCAGATCCACCTGGCCGGGCTGGCCCATCCGGGTCGGCCGATCGGGACGATGCTCTTCCTCGGCCCAACCGGTTCCGGAAAGACAAGGGTGGTCGAGGCGGCGGCGGAGGTTCTCTTCAAAGATCCAAATCTGGTCACGAAGATCGACTGCGCCGAGTTTCAACATTCCCACGAGATCGCCAAGCTGATTGGTTCTCCGCCGGGATACCTGGGGCATCGTGAAACCTCACCGATGCTGACTCAGGAGAATATCGACCGCTCCCACACCGAGACCAACCGCCTCTCCCTGATTCTCTTCGACGAGATCGAGAAGGCCAGCGATGCGCTCTGGCAGCTGCTGCTCGGTATTCTCGACAAGGCGACCCTGACCCTCGGTGACAATCGCCGCGTCGATTTCTCACGCTCTATCGTCATCATGACCTCCAACCTCGGAGCGCGCGAGATGAGTGAGCTGATCTCGGGGGGAATCGGTTTTGCGCCCAAGAGCGGCGTCGTCGACACGGAGGTCGATCAGAAGATCTACCGAACGGCGGTCGAGGCGGCCCGCCGCAAGTTCTCACCCGAGTTCATGAACCGGATCGATAAGGTGGTCGTCTTCCGCAGCCTCCGCGACGAGCACCTCCGCCAGATTCTCGAGATCGAGCTCAAGGCGGTTCAGGAGCGGGTCACCCGGGGCACCAGCGAAAAGTTTATCTTTAAATGCACCGATGCGGCGAAACAGTTCCTGCTCGATGAGGGCATCGATTTCAAGTATGGAGCACGCCACCTCAAGCGGGCCATCGAGCGTTTTCTGATCTATCCGCTCTCTAATCTTATCGCGACCAGCCAGATCTCGTTTGGAGATCTGCTCCACGTCGACTACTCCCCGGAGATCGGCAAACTGATCTTCTCGAAGGAGAACGGCGGGGCGCTCATTACCGGTGAGATGAAGCCGCGCGAGCAGCCGCCAACGGGAACGCCCGGCACTGGGACAGCCCTCGCCATCGCCAGCGGTGAAGGGACGATGATTCCGATTGCCGTTCCCAAACTGAAACTCGAACAGTAGGCGGTCCATTCCGCCTCGCCACAGTTACGGATAGGCAAAGGGCCGGTTGGCAAGATCGTTTGCCAACCGGCCCTTTGCTCTGTTCAGCCAAATCTCCGCCGCGGGATCGACTCAGGGTCTGCGTTCTCCATCGACATCATCTGCCGGAACTGAATCCTGGTATTGATCCGTGTCCTTCAACTCCTTTTTGAGCCGATAGAGCTGCGTCGTCAGCTTCCGGACGGTCGTCGCATAGGCCGGGTTGGCGTATTCGTTGCGCATCTCCCGTGGATCTTTGACCAGATCGTAGAGCTCCCACTGGTTGAGCTTGTGAAAATAGATCAGCTTGTGGGTTCTGGTACGAATACCGTAGTGCGCGGCGACGTTGTGGTGGCCCGGATGGTAGTAGCGATAATAGACTGCACTGCGCCAATCGGCCACCGGCCTGCCTTGCAGAATCGGGAGAAATCCGCGCCCCTGCATATCGGCGGGGACCTTCACGCCGGCGGCCTGGAGGAAGGTTGGGGCAAAGTCGACATTGAGGATCATCTTTGCGCTGACACTGCCGGGACGAATCTGCGCCGGCCAGCGGATCAGGAAGGGCATCCGCAGCGACTCTTCGTACATGAACCGCTTGTCGTAGAAGTTATGCTCGCCAAGGAAGAAGCCCTGATCGGAGGTGTAGACAACGATCGTGTTGGCGCTCAGTCCCTGCTGGTCGAGGTAGTCGAGGAAGCGGCCGACATTGTCATCGACCGATTGCACGCAGGCCAGATAATCGCGCATGTACCGCGTGTACTTCCACCGTTTGAGAGCGGCTCCGGAGAGCCCGGGGGGTGGATCCATCTTCAGATCGGAGCGGTTCAGATCCTCATCGATGTGCATGGTCGCCTGTCGCGAGGCGTCCGACTTTCCACGGTAGTCATCGTCGAAGCTCTCCGGTACGGGCGGTTCGTAGTTCTCATACTGCTGCCGGTACTTCTCGTCAGGCTGCCAGTTCCGGTGCGGCGCCTTGTGATGGTACATCAGAAAGAAGGGACGATCGGCCGGACGATTGGTGACGAATCTGATCGCCTGGTCGGTAATCAGATCGGTCGTGTAGCCTTTCAGCTTCTTTCGCTCGCCCATCTCGATCATGACCGGATCGAAGTAGGCGCCCTGCCCGGGGAGGATGTTCCAGTAGTCGAAACCAGTCGGTCGGCCGTTCTCGGGTTGGTGCGGGTTCTGGCCCCCGAGATGCCACTTGCCAACCATTCCCGTGTAGTAGCCAGCCTCCTGCAGGTATTTCTGGACCATTGGCTGCCGGTTGTCGATATGGTTGAAGACCGGGACACCATTGAGATGGGCGTACTTACCCGTCAAAATGGCCGCCCGGCTGGGGGTGCAGATCGAGTTGGTGACAAAGCAGTTCTCGAAGAGCATCCCCTCCCGGGCGAGGCGGTCGATGTGCGGGGTCTTGATCAAACGACTGCCATAGGCGCTGATCGCGTGGGCGGCATGGTCGTCCGACATAATGAAGACAATATTGGGACGGGATGCCGAGCTGACGCGCAGACGGGTGGACGAAGGTCCACCCGTCACGATCAATAGCGCCAGGAGCAGGAACAGGCAGAAGAGTTGTTTTCTCATTTGACAGGGTAAGTTTGAGCGGCACCAGTCCGCTCGTTGGTCACCGTGAATTCGCGCTGCAGCACGTTCACCTCGACCTTGATCATGTGGCCCCGGTCGTCCTTCTCATCGAGATTGGCAATGAACTCGTCGCTCGTATTCTGTTCCGGGGTCGAACCGACATTGCGGTGCAGCTGGTAGAGATCCGCAAAGAGCGGCAGTCCCTGCAGATTGCGAACCGTATCAGGATGGCCGCCTTTCCGCGGTCCATTGTTCATGATCGCCACCGTCGGGGTGATGCTGCGCAGCAGGATGGGATTGTTGCTGGTGTTGGTCCCGTGATGACCAACCTGGTAGAGGTCGATCTCGCCGATCAGATTCTGCGGGCAGACCAGCTTCTTCTCGATATTCCAGGTCAGATCCCCGGTATCGAGAAAATCGAAATTGCCGTGGCGAAGCTGGAGGACGAGGCTGCGCGCATTGTCAGTCGTGTCGACCGGACGATCTTCAGCCCGCGCACACTCCCGATTCGGAGCGCCGGCCATCCCCGGCTCACTGATCACTTCGCCGCGGGCGGAGAGGACCCGCAGATAGACCGGGGGGGTTGCCGGAGCCTGCTTCAGCCTGATCACATTTCCGGGCTTGAGGGTGGTCGACTTGCCTTTGGTCACTTCAGTGTAGGCCTTGTACTTCTTCTCGAAATCCCGATCCTCGGCCAGGTTGGTCATTGGTCCATGATCGTAGAACTGATTGATCTTCACCCGCGCCGCGAGCTCCGGCACCCCGCCAAAATGGTCGGTGTGGTAGTGGGTGATGATCAGGTGATCGATGGCCTCGATCCCCGCTTTTTTCATAGCCGCGGCGATCCTTTTTGCGTCCCGGCCATCATTTCCCGGCCAGCCGGCGTCGATGAGGATCGATTCCCGGGCCGGGGTGACGATGAGCGTGGCCGCGCCTCCTTCGACGTCGACGTAGTAGATAGCAAGCTTGCGGGCCGCTGGTGCCTGCTTCTCTTTCACCGTCATTCCGGTCAGGGGGGTGATGAGCAGCAGAAGATTGATCAACCAGATAATATTCATTCGCCAGTCCTTTCATTGAACAAACGGGGTTCACTATTTTGTCTCTCAAATGGGATCGCAAGTCAACCTGATGCCCGGTTCAATTTCAAGTGTGCGGCCGTGCTATAGTGGCGATGAGGGTGACATTTCAATTGAGGAGCGCGCGAAGATGTCTGTCTACGATTATGACCCGATCGATCTGCGGGGGCTGCGAACCTACCCGCTGGCCTCCCGACCAAGCAAAGTGACAGTACGCGACTTTGCCCGGCCCCTCAGCCCGGCCGAGGCCGCGCAGGTGATGGGACTGGTCGAGTCGCTCCCGCAGCTTCTCGCCGCCGATTCACTGCGGGCGGTGGCGACGGCAGTGAAGGCGGCGCGGGCGGCCGGGCGGGCGATTATCTGGGGAATCGGCGGGCACGTCGTCAAGACCGGCCTCGCGCCGATTCTGATCGATCTGATGCGTCGGGGTTATGTGACCGCCATCGCGACCAATGGGTCAGGAATCATCCACGATTTCGAGATCGCCCTCGCCGGCTGGACCTCTGAGGATGTCGATACGGCGCTGGGGAGCG
>JBEAVZ010000228.1:0-2913 GCA_041160645.1 Acidobacteriota bacterium | reverse complement strand
TCATTCATCAGCCACGGCTGCTCTTTCTCGACGAACCAACGGCGGGTATCGATCCGGTTGCCCGGCGCGATCTGTGGGATCTCCTCTTTCAGCTCTCGAGCGAGGGGGTAACCTTCTTCGTCACCACCCATTATATGGACGAAGCTGAGCGCTGTGGCCGGGTGGGATACATCTATCTCTCACGACTCATCGCCAACGGCTCCCCTGCTGAGCTGAAGAGGCTGCCGGAGGTCTCCCCGCCCGGGACACGGCGCCTCGAAGTGCTGACGCAATCCACTTCAGGCGCGCTGGCGGCGATCAAACGGCGTCCCTACACGATCAGCGCGACCATCTTTGGCCAATCGATCCACCTTTTGATGGATCAAGCGGTGACGCTGCGCCAGGTCGAAGACGACCTCTGTGCGGAGGGCTTTGCTGCCCCCCAGACCCGCGAGATCAGCCCCTCGCTGGAGGATGTCTTTGTGACCCTGACCGATGCGTTGCGGGAGGATCGCCGTGACTGACCACGACCGCCATCCTGAACCCGGTCATCGTTTGAGCAGGTTCCGCGGACTTTTCCGGGGGACACTCCCCGTCCTGCGCAAAGAGGCCATTCACATTCGGCGCGATCCAATGGCCCTCTTCGTGACGGTGCTCATCCCGATCATTCAAATGTTTACGATCGGCTTTGCGATCGACACCAACGTCCGGGATACGCGCACAACCCTCTATGACGCCGCGCGGACCCAGGAGAGTCGCCGGTTGATCGAGCGCTTCATCAACTCTGACGACTTTAGCCTCGTCTCCGAGGTTGAGAGCGATCGGGCCCTGAATGAGGAGATCGTCGCCGGTCGGGCCAGTGTCGGTATCCACATTCCCCCCGACTATTCAAGGCGACTGCTGAGCGGACAGACGGCCACTTTCCTGGTTCTGGTCGACGGATCAGACTCATCGGTTGCCAGCCAGTCACTCAATGTCGCCAACGCCATCGCCCTGCGGGAATCACTTGAACGCAGCATTCCCGTCACCGCGTCCAGTCGGACGCTGCCGGTCGAGGCCCGCCCAAAGATTCTGTTCAATCCGGACTCACGGTCGGCCAATTTCCTCATTCCCGGGATGCTTGCGGTTCTCATCCAGATCATGACCGTCATGTTGACCGCCCTCGCCATTGTTCGCGAACGTGAACGGGGCACGCTCGAGCAGCTCTATATGACTCCAGTGCGTCCACTGGGGCTCATGATCGGCAAGATTGTTCCCTACGCGGTCGTCGCCTACGCTGAGCTAGGCATCATGCTTTTCTTCATGCGCTGGATCTTTCTGATTCCGATCAATGGCAGCCTCTTGCTCCTCCTGCTTCTCGTCATTCCCTTCCTGATCACCATGCTTGGACTGGGACTCCTTATCTCGACACGGGCCCAATCGCAACAGGAAGCCATGCAGGCCGCCTTTGGCACGATGCTTCCGTCGATCTTTCTCTCCGGCTATATCTTCCCGATCGACACCATGCCGCTCTTCTTCCGCGGCGTCAGCGCCATCCTTCCGACAACCTACCTGATCGAGATCTTTCGCGGGATCATTCTCCGCGGTGCCGGTTTTCAGGCTCTCTGGAAACAGACCCTGATTCTCTCGGTGATGGGACTCATCCTGATCACGGTCAGTGCCCTCCGTTTCAAAAAGAAGACCAGCTGAGGCACCCAGTGCTGGACAAAACCAATCTTGTCCAGGACAACTTTTGGCATTATGCAAAGGGAATGTGACTGATTTGCAATTCGCCATTGACAGTTGGGATGCACAAAAAACGAAAAAAGCCCTAAGCCTAGATCACACATACAGTTAGACAGAGTTCTCCGTGTCCACACTTTTGGCACAGATTGTGCATTGTCCAAGTTGCAGTTAAACTATTATTTGGACAAAAGGAGACAGGATGACTACGCATACCCCCAACATGCAGAACATTGTCGCCAGAGATCTCTCGTTCGGGCTTCGGGTTGGCAAGGTCGAGGGTCGAGGTCACCGGATCGAACGAGGAAGAGTGATGACCAGTATCGAGCTGAACCATATCTCGTTGATCATCTACCGCATCCCGGTCTCGAGAGTCAGTCAGTACCTGCCTCCGGGGGCAACTCTCGACACAACGTCCGATGGTGGCACGGAGATGGCCTGGCTGTCAGTCCTCTCGTGCATTGACCAAGGGATGGGTGGAGTAGAAAACACGACCTACCGACTTCACATCCTCTCCGAGGGGCGTCCGGCCCAGCTGGTGCTGGGCGTTTCACTTGGCTCGCTGGCGTCGGTCGGGGCCCGTCACCTCTGGCAATTGCCGTGGCATCTCGGCGCGATGGAGCTTCAGGCGGCCTATGATCAGGCCAACGGGCGCTACAGCGACTACCGTCTCCAGACCCAGAGCCAGTGGGACAATGCCCGCTGGGAGATGAGTGACAGTGGCCGGGCAATCGAACCGGTGAGTCTTGCCGGAATGGGGATTCCCAAGTCGGTCCTCTCTGCGCGGATCAAAATGATCTACAGCCGCCCGGTCAGTCAGAACAACGCTGGCAAAGCGGAGCCGGCGACCCTCAACAGCCACAATGGCGAGACGGAAGTCGTGCAGGCAGACTGGATGATGACCCGTGCCGAGCTGAAGGTCGCGCGGTCCGAGTTTCTCGAGCGCTCCGGACTCATGTCCCGTGAGGAGCTGGCCAACCCGGTGCTGGTCGGGCTGCAGGCCCAAGGCACGGTGACCCTCTATCCGCTGGCCAGCGAGCGACGGGAGCGATCGACGATCATTGGAAGCCCTTCGATCAATGTTGCCCGCACGAATTGACCAGTGAGAGTTGAATACTCGTGGCGGACCCGCCCGCTTCGGACGGGTCCCCGGCAGATTAGTCACTGCCGGTTGCCTCACCGGCCCGACCACGGTCTCGTCGCCCACTCTCC
>JBEAVZ010000223.1:0-12187 GCA_041160645.1 Acidobacteriota bacterium | reverse complement strand
CCTCGTTCTGTTATGGAGAGCGGGCCTGGCGGGGTGGGGCGGGGGCTCCGGAGGCTTGTCGTGGGGCTTGGCGTGAAGGTATCCTCAGCAGGAGGAGGAGATAACTCGCAAATGGCTGGATGGGTGACTTTTCAACAGGTAGGGTTGGTGATGGCCCTGATCGTGGGGGGGCTGGGAGAGGTGGCGCAGGTCCGGGCGCAGGGTGGGGAGGATCGTCGTCCCCGCCCGGCACTGACCCGGCGTGACCATCTGGTTGCCGAGCAGCGGCTGGCTGAGCTGGGATACTGGACCGGGCGGGTGGATGGCCGCTGGGATGGCGCCTCGCGCCACGCCCTGGTCGCCTTTCAGAAGGTTGAGGGGATGCGGCGGACGGGGAGTCTGACCCGGCTTGATCTTGACCGGTTGCTGGTGGCGAAGCGACCGAGGCCACTCGTTGCGGGAGCTCCCCATATCGAAGTCGATCTGGTTCGGCAGGTTCTCCTGGTGGTCGAGGCGGATGGGATGGTCAAGACCATTCTGCCAGTCTCGAGTGGCAGTGGCCGGCAGTTTGTGTCCCAGGGGTGGGCCCGTCAGGCAGTGACCCATCCGGGCTGGTATACGGTCGACAAGAAGGCGCCGGGCTGGAATCGGAGTCCGCTCGGCCTGCTCTACTATCCGGTCTACTTTATGTGGGGGACCGCGATTCACGGCGCTCCGTCGGTGCCCGCCCGACCTGACAGTCATGGTTGCGTGCGGATACCGATCTTCGCCGCTCGTCGGATCTATGACTCGACGCCGCTGGGGATGCTGGTCATCGTCCATCGTGGGGTGTTGCCACCCAAGCCACCGGCTGTCCTGATGCCGATCGTCGATTCAGTGGTCGAGGTTGGAGCGCCGGATTGATGGCGATGGGGGGGAGAGTGGTGGCGCGGAGGCGTCCGACTCTGGCCCTTGCTCGGCTTTGGCCTTATATTGTCGCTAGTCTGCACCCACGATCGAGGTTGATCCGACGAGAGGAGATCAGGTAATGAAAGGTTCCAGAGAGTCCGCACGCCGCCTGCTGCTGGCGCTGGTTGTGTCGCTGCCAATTCTTGGGTCACCGCTTCTGGTGAACGGCAGCGGGTCGGAGCAGGAGGGAGCGGTGACGCGCTCACTGCGGGTCATCGCGTACAAGGGATGGAAACAGAGTCTCCGGCTGACCAATGGAACGGTTGAGCTGGTCATGCCGCTCGAGATTGGGCCGCGGATTATGCGGTATGCCCGGGTTGGCGGACCCAATGTTTTTAAGGAGTATGAAGAGCAGCTTGGGCGGCAGGGGGAGCCGGAGTGGATGATTCGCGGCGGGCACCGGCTCTGGCATGCGCCGGAGGAGGATGTCCGCACCTATGCCCGTGACAATGGTCCGATTCGTTACGAGCCGCTGGGAGAATCCGGGGTGCGTCTCATTCAGCCCATTGAATCGATAACCGGGATCGAGAAGGAGATGGATATTCATCTCGAGGCCACGGGGAGCGGGGTGACCATCGTTCACCGTCTGCGCAATCGCAATCTCTGGGAGGTTGAGCTGGCTCCGTGGTGCCTCTCGGTGATGGCCCAGGAAGGGGTGGCGATCATTCCGCTGCCGGAGAAGATTGCCCATCCCGGTTCGGTTGCGCCTGGTGAGAAACGGGATTTGCGCGGCTTTGTCGCCAACCAGCAGCTCATCCTCTGGCCATTCACGGACCTCGCGGATCCGCGTTACCGGTGGGGGACGCGTTACATTACGCTGCGTCAGGACCGCCAGGCGGCCCGGCCGACCAAGATAGGGCTGGCTCACCAGATGGGGTGGATCGGATATCTCAATCAGGGGCAGCTCTTTGTGAAAAGGTTCGATTATGACCCCCACCAGAACTATACCGATAGCGGGAGCAATTTCGAGACATTTACCAATGCCGACATGCTCGAGATCGAGTCACTGGGCCCCCTGCGGCGGATTGCCCCGGGGGCGGCGATCGAGCATACGGAGCGCTGGTGGCTGATCGACGGTGTCGTGAGTGAGACATCCGATGCCGCCATCGATCAGAACATCAGACCGAAAGTCGAGCGGCTCCTGAGGTAGCGAGTTGTGGCTGGGCAGTGTGTGGCAGTGGTCTGGAAGGAGATAGTCTAATCATGAATGATAAATTGACGATAGCCGGGCGTGAATTCAACTCCCGGTTGATTATTGGGACCGGGAAATACCGGACCAACGAGCAGATGGTCGAGGCCTTTGCGCGGAGTGGGGCGGAGATGATTACGGTGGCGGTGCGGCGAGTCAACATCACCGACCGGACGCAGCCCTCACTGCTCGATTTCATCGATCTGAAGCAGTTTGCGATTCTGCCCAATACGGCCGGATGTTATACGGCTGAGGAGGCGATCCGGACGGCGCGGTTGGCGCGCGAGGTTGGATTGTCTGATTGGGTCAAAGTTGAGGTGATTGGAGATCCGGTGACGCTCTTTCCGGACAATGAGGCGACGCTCGAGGCGACCCGGGTCCTGGTCAAAGAGGGTTTCACCGTCCTCCCCTACTTTAGTGATGATCTGATCATGGCGCGCAAGCTGATCGATGCCGGTGCAGCCGCGGTCATGCCGCTGGCGGCCCCGATCGGCTCCGGCCTCGGCGTCCAGAATCCAAACAACCTGCGGATCATGCGCGAGCAGATCGATCAGGTGCCGATCATCGTCGACGCGGGGGTGGGAACGCCATCGGATGCCTGTCTGGCGATGGAGTTGGGCATTGACGGGCTCTTGATGAATACGGCGATCGCCGAGTCCGGAGATCCCGGCGCGATGGCTGAGGCGATGAATCTAGCCGTCAGGTCGGGGCGCATGGCCTGGAGAGCAGGCCGGATGCCGATCCGACTCTACGCCAGCGCAAGCAGCCCCCTGACGGGTCTGGTCAAGTAGTCGGACCATCTCCCGTGCGCCGGACCGGTGAGCTGAGGGGGGGCCTGAGAAGAGCCAGACAACTTGCTGGCTCCCGGAAAAGAGAAGAGGCGGTGACTGAGCTGATCGGTCACCGCCTCTTCTCTTTTCCGTCTTTTTCGGCCGCCGGAGCGCCGTCTTCACTTGATTGGCCGCGCGGGCCGGGTCAGTGTGGTCAGCGTTCTTCCTGGCCTTCGACCACCTCCGCCCAGCGGCGGAGGGCCGGCAGGCTCGAAGTCCCGTTGGCAAAC
Source organism: Acidobacteriota bacterium (assembly GCA_041160645.1). GTDB lineage: Bacteria > Acidobacteriota > Blastocatellia > RBC074 > RBC074 > CAIOZW01. The sequence continues at coordinate 9,011 of JBEAVZ010000223.1, read as the reverse complement.
TGGAGGGAGAGCCGGTAGGGGCTCGAGCCGCTCCAGCTTCCGATACCGACCAGATACTCGCCCGGCACCAGATCGAGCGTCATCGACTCGACCGTCCCTTCCATATTATTGGAGGAGTCGATGCGATCATAACGCCCCTGACTGTTGCGGCGCAGCAGGAAGAGGTCGAGATCGGCTCCCTGATTGAAGGTGAGGGTGATGGTCCCCCGGATGACAACGTCGAGCTTCAGGCTGAAGAGATCGGCCAGGACAACCTTGTTGTTGTTGTCGAAGACCATGGTCAGCGATCCCCAATCGCTAGCCGCGATGCGCCCCTCGACAGTGACCGGGAAGTAGACCTTGGTGGCCAGGTCGGGTGAGTCGTTTGGCTCGTCCTCATTGAGGCGGAAGTCGCTCCCCTCGGTGACGTTGAAGGTGAGGGGAGCGCTCTCCTCGCTGATCCTGCCGGTCTCGGTATCGAAGTTGAAGACGGTCACCTCGGCCACCCCCTTCTTGAGGCCAGAGGGGACGATGGTCTCGATCTGGTTTCCGCCGAGGGCGTTGAGCGGCACAGAGAAGTTGATAAACTCCCTGTTCTGGGTGAAGACGACGAGGGTGACGATCGGGTCGACCGTGTTGAGAATGTTCTGGGTCGAGAAGAAGCTGTACCCGAAGTCTTTTCCACTGGCCCGGATGCGGTCCCCGTCCTTGCCGCTCGGGGTGCCATTGCTGATATTGGCGACCGTCGTCAGAATGGGGGTCGATGGGGGGACCGGGTCGGAGGTGACGGTAAAATTGATGGCGTTCGAATTTTCGCTGGTCGCGCCGCTCGCATCGATTCTCCGGGCGGTAATCTTCAGATTGCCGCGGTTGATGCCAAGCGCCGGGACGGCGACAGTCAGTGAGGTCGGACTGGCCTCGATCACCTGACCTTCGACGGAGAGTCCCGACTGTCCACCCAGTCCGGACTGGGTAAAGAAGACCTGATTTTCGTGGCGTACGGTACTGAAGCCGGAGCCGATGATCGTGATTCTGTCGCGTGGGCGTCCCTCGCCGGGGAGGGAGAGCGCCAGCGTCGGGGCGGTCACGGTGAGGTCCGAGATCGTCAGCTGGATGGGGGCGCTGTTCTCCGAGATGACACCGGAGGCCGGATCGATGACGGCGACGGCGACGGCGACCGGTCCCGGAGCGATGGCCGGAATCCGCACCCGCAGGGCGGGTTGGCCCGTCGAGTCGAGGGCGATCTCGTTCTCTGATGGATTGAGGATCGCCAGGAGTTCGTTGTTGCGGAGGAAGGAGACGAAATGGTTGCTCGGAATCGGCTGGAGACCGGTTCCGGTGATCGTGATCCGTCCGCCAATCGGCGCAATGACCGGGGAGCTGGCGGACAGGACCGGACCGGGCAGCGCGACCGAGACGACCGCCGATGACTCGATGCTCGCGTTGCGGAGAACGGCCCGGGCATCGATGCGGGCGGCGCCCGGCCCGACCCGTCCGACATTGAAGAGGGTCGTTGTCTGCCCGGCGGGAATAGTGATCGTTCCGGGCACGGAGACGACTCCGCTGTTCTCGCTGATAACTGAGACCACCAGACCACCCGCCGGCGCCGGTTCGGTCAGGGTGACATTGACAGGCACCACGGAGGTGTTGGCCGGGAGATCGATCGTAAAGGGTGAGAGGACGAGGCCGGCCTGCCGCGTGTTGCTGAGGGCGATCGTCCCGACGTTGGTCACTCCGCCGACAACGACTGGCGTCAGTCCTGACGAGCCCTGCGGCGTAATGCCAAACTGCTGGGGAACGATCGCCTCGGCCTGCAACCGGTTGTTGGCGGTGGCCGCGACGTCAGAGATGGTGAAGCCGCCATTGAGATCGGTCAGCCCGGTGCGGCCATTGACCGAGACGCGCGCTCCGGAGATGGGCTGTCCCTGCAGGTCGATAACGCGTCCGGTGACGGTGGTCACCTGCGCTGTTGTTCCGACCATCCAGAAACTGGCCATATCGACCGCCCGTCCGTCCGAATCGATCCGCGACCCATCGGCAGTGACAACGCCCGAGCCGCGTCTGATGAAGGAGCCGGTCGTCGCCTCGTAGCGGTAGAGCGGGACGCGGTCGCCGGGACGCAGCGTCTGCTGGTCGGGATTGGGGAAGCTGATCGAGGCTCCGGGTTGAAAGCGCGCTCCGAGGGGCGTGATCTGGGCAACCGACTCGGGGTTGATGCCGCTCGGGATGGTGATTCCCGGCAGCCGCGTGCCCTCAAGCACCGTCAGCTGGATCTGCCCGCTCGATTTGCCATCGGGAAATCTGACTGCCGTTCCGAAGGGAACTTCGATCGAGACCCCGCGATTGCTGATTTTGACCACCTTTTCGAGCGGCGCAAACTGCGCGAGCGGCGGCAGGGAGGCGGGATCGACGCTTGACAGCGACCCCGGGCCACTCTGCCCCGGCTGCCAAAATTGGTCCATCAGGGCCTCGACAAACTTCATGCGCAGAATGCTGAGGGAGCTCAACCCGGCGGGGCCAATCACCCCGCCGACATTGGCGCTGGCCCCATTGATCTGCTGCAGACTGATGGGTTGGGCAATCTGGTTGTCCCGGTCAGCCCGGGCGGCAAGTTTGAGGGTGACGGCCGGAAACGGTGGGTTGGCCGTCGTTGTTCCGCCATCGATCTCCACCAGCGAGACCCCCGGGGGGATATCCGAGAGGACAAAGGTTCCCTGGGGGGTGGTGCGGACGCTGATATTGGTGCCGGCAAGCCGAACGGTGACATTGCTGAGCGGCGAAGGCTGTGACAGCGGCGAGCCGGTCGACTGGATGATGCCGCTGATCGACGTTTTGACCTTGAAGACATCGATGCTCCGGGCCTCGACCTGATTGGTCTGGACGGTCACCTGTCCGGATTGGGCGCCGAAAGGGACAATGACGGTCAGCTGGTTGCTGGTCGAGGCGATGACCCGCGCCTGGGCCGGACCAAAGCGCACGACGTTGTCATCTGCTTTGGCGGAGAAACCGTTGCCGCGAATGGTGATCGTCTGTCCCGCCAGAGCCGGAGAGGTCACGCCGAAGCCACTGATCGCCAGCGCCTGGCCGCCTGTGCCAGCCAGGTCGAGCGTGATCGGATTGGAAGAGGCGCCATTGACGACGATTCGCAACTCGACCAGCCCACGCCCCTTGAGGGTATGGGGAAGGCGGAGGTTGATCTGGTCGAGGCCGGCAAAGTTGGCGACGGCCCCGAAGTAATCAACGGGAATCTCCAGTCCGCCGATCACCACGCGGATGGACGACGGCTGTGCATTGCGCAACCCGGTTCCGTAGAGGACCAGGAAGGCCGGGCGCGCTTCGGAGCCGGCGTCGATCGGCGCCGGGATCATGCGTCCGGGGGTGACCGGGTCGGGGCGGTAGGGCGGCGAGGCGTCATAGCCAAACTGACCATTCTCGCCGATGCGGCCCACCAGCGCCGCCGGCGCGCCGGTTCCGCTCGCATCGGCGGTGAAGAGCGCGGGGGCGGTCGGCGCAATCCGCAGCTGACCGCGCGAGACCACCTGGTCGCCGTTGGCAAGGGTCGTGCTGACGACCACTTCGGTGTCTCCCGCCGGGGTGTTCTCCGGGATCAGGTAGTTGATCTGATTGGGCGAGACGAAGAAGAGTTGTGCCGGGACGTTGTTGACCAGCACCCGGGTGTTGCGGATCGTCGTCGGCAGCGGAATACTTGGCGCTACTTCGACCCCCGGGGCGAGCTGGGTTCCAAAAGCCGCCACGATCGAGTTGGGCGCGAGCGCTCCCGGAGAGCCAACATAGCTGGCCGCCGAGACAGTGGTCACGGGAGTGCTGTTCTGGATAGTGACCGCGGCCCGGACGGTCTTGGAGGATCTTCCGATGGCTCCGCTCCAAATGAGAAGCGCCAGAAAACCCAGAAATGTAATCAGCGGACGCCAACGAATATGGTGGCAGACGGAAGTGTTCAACATCGAGTTCATAAACCGCTCCAGGTCGATTGGCTTCGGCAGATATCGAGCCATCGACGTTCCAGCGAATCAGTGATGTGTGTGCCAATTTTTACCTGCGGGGCATATTATACGTTCTGGAGGAAATTGATGTAAATGAGCGATTCAATTGATGTCGTCGCTGCAGCAAGGAAAATCAGCAATTATGTGCGTCGAACGGAGCTGGAGCACTCTCCGGCCCTCAGCGCCTTGAGTGGGGTGGAGGTCTGGCTGAAGCTCGAGCATCTGCAACACACGGGGTCGTTCAAGTGGCGCGGCGCTCTCAACCGGCTTCTCTCGCTCACGCCGGAGGAGCTTGAGCGCGGGGTGGTCACGGCTTCAAATGGCAACCACGGGCTGGCCGTCTGTCGGGCTGGTCAGCTGGTTGGTGTGCGGCCCCAGGTCTATCTGCGGGAAGGGGTGGACGCGGAGCGCGTCGAGCTGATCCGGCAGCTGGGTGGTGAGCCCTGCTTCTTCGGCCAGCATCCGCTGGCGGCCGAGGAGCGGGCGCGTGCGGTGGCCGCGCAGGAGGGGCAGACGTTCGTTTCTCCTTACAACGATCCGTGGGTTATCGCCGGACAGGGAACGATTGGTCTGGAGATGGCCGCGCAGCTCGAGGGAATCGATGGCGTCTTCGTCGCGGTTGGCGGGGGAGGCTTGATTGGCGGGATTGGCACAGCGCTGCGGCAGGTGCGTCCGGCGACGAAGATCGTTGGTTGCTGGCCGGAGAACTCCCCGGTTCTCCACCACTGCCTCGCGGCGGGGCGGATCATCGAGGTTGATGAGCGCCCAACCATCTCGGACAGTACGGCCGGAGGTATCGAGGAGAATAGTCTGACCCTGCCGATCGGCCAGCGGGTGATCGACCAGAAGATCCTCGTCACCGAGGACGAGATCTGCCGGGCGCTCCACCTTCTCGCCGTCCACGAGCGCTGGATGGTCGAGGGGGCGGCCGGGGTCGCCCTGGCTGGCCTCCTGCGCAGTGCGCATAATTGGCGCGGCGCCCGAGTCGTCGTGCTGCTCTGTGGGCGGAACATCTCCCCCTCCCGATTTGCCGCGGCGATTGCCCGCAACTTCAACTCTGGATCGACTTGAAACGTGTCACGGAAGAAGTAAAATAACCGCTCGGAGCCTCACCCCGACCAGCAGAGATTGGCTGGGAGGCATTGGCTGGTTCCGGCGCCTGCAGCAGACCGCGGCATTCACAGTCGTTTGCCCCGGTCGTTTGGCTGCCGGATGACCAGCGGAGAACCGATCTTCTCAGATCTGATCTGGTCTTCTTGGGGAGTTGATGGCCAATCCATACGCGATTCTCGGAGTTTCGCGCACCGCCAGTTCGAGTGAGATCAAGTCTGCCTACCGGCGGCTCGCCCGCCTCTACCATCCCGATGTCAACACCAGTCCCGAGGCCCCCGAGCGCTTCGCCCTTGTCAATGAGGCTTATCGAATCCTGATCGATCAGGAGCGGCGGCAGGAGTTCGACCGTTCGGAGGCGGTTCGCACCACCCGGCAGCTCCAGGTTCAGGCCGCCCATCTCGCCCGACGCGTCAACTATGAGCAGAAGAGTGAGCAGATTCTGGTCGACTGGCTGCGGAGAGAAAAGATCGAGACGCGGCTGCGCGGACAGGCAATCTACACGACCGTGACCCTCTTCCTCTCGACCTTCCTCGTCACGATGACCCGTCCGACGATCTTTGAGACGACGGGGCCGCTCTGGCGGGTTCTGCTTCTGCTCCTCTTCACCTTTGGGGTCTGGAATCTCTTCGGCAGTCTGAAGAGCCATTTCGACTTCTTCACCTACCAGTCCGGGAAGGGCTCCCGGCGCCGCCACGCCGGCCAGTCTCGATCCATCAAACCGTTCAATCGCCAGACCGCCTGGTCCTTTGTCGTCGGAGGCTACCTGATCTCTTTCCTGACCGGTCTGTTGATTGGCGATCTGACCGCCGACTACACCGTCCGCTACAGCTTTGAGGAGTTGCTCGCCAGCACGCTCTGGAAGGGCATCTTCTATCCCCCAATCGCCGTGCTCATCGTCGACAGGATCTACCGCCTCAATCTGCGCTTCGAGAAGTGAAGAGCCAGTCGGACCTAGTGGGTAAGTCAGTTTTTGCTGACGCTGACCAGCTTGAAGTGGATCTCACCGATGCGCAGGCGCGAGGAGAATTTGAGGGGAAGCCGCTGCTGATCGCTGGTGATCCAGCCGGTCGCCAGCAGCGCTCCCTGATCATTGAGAATCTCGTGCCGGGTCGTTTGGCGGCCATCGATCGTCTCCGGGGCGACGGCCCGCACCGTGATCGCCTGCGGACGATGGTTGGCGTCGAGCAGATCGAAGCGTCGTGATTCGCCGGGTTTCAGATTGGCGGCGCGCAAATTGTAGAAGAGGGAGAGGAGGTCGACCGTCCCCGGTTGGATCCGGACGATGGTGCCGTTGTTGAGAGTGGCGATTCCGGCGGATTGGTTGAAGGTGGCGACGTCGAATTTTGAGCGGCTTCCCTCACGAAGCCTCACCTCCGACCGGAGCGGGGTCAGCTGCCTGGCCAGGACGACCGAGGTGATCTGGTCGTTGACGGTGAAGAGGGCCCGGGCGACGCCGATCGAGCTGGCCTCGCCGTGCAGCTCGAGCACCGGTTGGTTGTTGAGCATCCCCTGTTGCCGGATCTCGAAACTGGCCCGTCCGAGATTGATGAACTCGCCCCACGATATCTCATAACCGAGCCGTTCGCCGGGGCTGAAGATCTCCGAGGCGGGACCGGTCGCGGCGCCGAGGCTGGGAGCTTCCGCGCCAGCTGGCCGGACCATCGTCGCGCTGATCAGTTCGGCGCGTATCTCGCCGAGGGGCGACCTGGCCCTGATCTGAAGCGGGGTGCGTTCGGCGTCGTCGGTGAGCCAGAGGATCGTCTGGAATTGGCTGAACTTGCGCGGCAGGAGTCGCAGGCAGAGACTGTCGAAGGTGCCGAGAGAGGTCTCGAGGCGCCGTCGCTCGATCAGTTCGGCCTCGACCACGACCAGTTCGCGGTTGTAGAGAATATGGTAGCGCGCTCGTCCACCCTCGGGTAACGGTTGACGACGGAGGGCCAGCAGAAGTGAGGGGAGGTCGAGCGTGCCAGATGGGATGGCCAGACGATCCTTGCCGGAGCCGCCAGAGAAGCTGGAGAAGCTGGCCGTCGAGCCGTTCTGATCGATCTCGACCGTCTCTTCGCCCTGTTTGACCTCCCCCCGGCCCTGCCGGATCCAGTTGATGAGGCGGTAGGGAAGGGCGTTACTCGCTCTGACGTAGGTTGTGTAGAGGTTGTCGATCTCTCCAAACAGCCAGCCGCTGTTGAGGGTCTGGACGCGGGTCTTCAGTTGGAACCCCTCCTGACCGTAGAGGGTGCCTTTTCCGCTTGTTTCGAGCTCGAGCCGAGCTGCTGCCGGAACGTTCGACCAGGAGATGTTGAAGACGAGTCGTTCACCCGCCGTCAGTGGTCGGACCCGGACGGGCGCGGCGGCCAATCTGGACGCCGGTTTGGAAGAGGTCTGCGCGGACTGGTCGGGACCGCTGCCAATGACCACGAGGGTGACCAGCAGCGCGATGCCCAGATTCCGCAGACTGCCTAAAAAGTGACCGCCCACGCCACTTGCCGGGCGGCGCGGATCAGCAGCTCGCTCAGCACGCCTGACCAACCGACTCCAGTTTGAACGGGAGCTTTGACTTGATCCTTCGCGTGGGGTTGCGGTGGGTCGCTCGGCGGGTCTTTGGCATTTGCTCATAGGTAGTCATCTCGTCAACAGTGGCGTGGCTGGTCTGGCCACGGCGGATTCACCAGCCTGGCGCCCGATTTTCCTGATCGGCAGGCCCGATCTTGAGGGGCTCCGGTCTCAGGAGTGGCGGGCCTCCTCGATCTCCTGCCGAATCGCTTCGGCCGCGGCGAGGGGATCGGGGGCCGCAGTGATCGGTCGACCGATCACCACGAAGTTGGCCCCGGCCCGCATCCCCACGCCCCGAGTCATGACGCGGCGCAGGTCGTTGAGCGCCGCACCGGCCGGCCGGACGCCCGGGGTCAGAATGACAAAATCGGGTGACGCGACGGCGGCGCGAATCGGGGCGATCTCCAGCGGCGAAGCGACCACGCCGTCGATTCCGGAGCTGGCGCCGAGCCGGGCGAGCCGCACCACTTCGTCCGGAATCGGATGCTCGATCCCCACCTCCGCCAGTGACTCCGGCGTGTGGCTGGTCAGAACCGTCACTCCGAGGATGAGGGGGGAGGCGATGCCCTCGCGCTGGCAGGCCTCGCCGACCGCCTCGACCGTCGTCCGCATCATCTGTGACCCGCCGAGCGCGTGGAGATTGAAGATGCTCACTCCCATCCGCGCCGCTTCGATGCCGGCCATGGCCACCGTGTTCGGGATATCGTGAAACTTGAGGTCGAGAAAGACCTTCTCACCCATCGCCAGCAGCTCCCGGACGACGCTCTGTCCGGAGGCGGTGAAGAGCTGTTTGCCAACCTTGAACATGCCGACGGTCCCGCGCAGCCGGCGGGCGAGCTCGAGCGCTTCGCCGGCCGTATCGACATCGAGCGCGACGACGATTGGGTTGCGCACCTCGATCTGTTTCTTCATCGCATTTTCTCCATGGGCTTCTTCTCCATCAGTCATCTCTCTCTTGCCGCAGCCATCGCCTTGGGCCTGCGCATAAATTGCCGGTAAACGACGACCGCCTGACGGTCGAACAACCCCGATCAATCGAGCCGCAGACTGCCGATCAGTTCACGAATCGAACCGAGTCGGTGCTGCTGGCAGTAGTCGGCCAGGCCATCGACGATCTTCATCGTCGAGGTTGGGTCGTAGAAGTTGGCCGTCCCGACCTGGATCGCCGTCGCCCCGGCAATGATGAACTCGAGGGCGTCTTCGACCGTCGCGATACCACCAATGCCGACGAGGGGTATTTTGACTGCGCGGTAGACCTGGTGGACGCAGCGCACGGCGATCGGTTTGATCGCTGGTCCGGAGAGTCCCCCGGTGACATTGGCGAGGCGGGGCCGGCGGGTGTGGATATCGACCGACATGCCGATC
>JBEAVZ010000498.1:0-4295 GCA_041160645.1 Acidobacteriota bacterium | reverse complement strand
GGTCGATCTGCTCCTGACCGGGGGAGCAGTGGTCACCATGGATTCCCAACGGCGTCTTTTCGATCCGGGTTATGTCGCAATTCGTGGGAACCGAATCGTTGGTGTCGGGCCAATGTCCGACCTGCCCCGGGCTGGCTGGCGCGCCCGGCGCACGTTCAGCGTGCCCGGGCAGGTGGTTATGCCCGGGTTGGTCAATGCCCATACCCATCTCGCCATGACCCTGCTCCGGGGCGTTGGCGACGATCTCGATCTGAATGACTGGCTGAACCAGTATATCTTTCCGGCTGAATCTGGAAACGTCACGCGACCGTATGTCGCGACCGGGACGCAGCTCGGTCTCGTCGAGATGATTCGTGGCGGCATTACCACTTATGCCGACATGTATTATTTTGAAGATACGGTAGCCGCGGAGACGCGTCGCGCCGGTCTCCGCGGAGTTCTTGGGGAGACACTCCTCGATTTTCCGGCGCCAGACAACAAGACCTGGCCAGACGCCATCCGGTATAGCGAATGGTTCGTCAAGCGGTGGAAGGGAGATCCGCTCATCACCCCCGCGCTGGCCCCCCACGCCATCTACACTGTCAACCGTGAACACCTGACCGAGGTCAGGGCCCTGGCCGAACGGCTCGATGTCCCGATTCTCACTCATCTGGCCGAGGCCAAAACAGAGACTGAGTTCGCCCGGCAGAACTTCAACCTGAGCCCGACCGCCTACCTTGATCAGCTTGGGCTGCTCTCGCCACGTATCCTGCTCGCCCACGTCGTGCACGCCAATCGGGATGACCTCCAGCTGCTCCTTGACCGTGAGGTGGGCATTGCCCATTGTCCGCAGTCGAACATGAAACTGGCCTCCGGGACAGCTCCCGTGCCGGCCATGCTCGCGAGGGGCATGCGGGTCGGACTGGGAACCGATGGGGCCGCTTCAAACAATGACCTCAATCTGTGGGAAGAGATCGACACCTCGGCCAAGCTCCATAAACTGATCAGTGGCGATCCGACCGTCGTCTCTGCTGCAGATGCGCTGGCCATGGCCACCATTGGCGGCGCCCGTGCGCTCCATCTCGAAGAGAAGATCGGCTCACTCGAGGTCGGTAAACTTGCCGACCTGATTGTCGTCAGGATGAATGCACCGCACCAGACTCCCGTGTATAATCTCTACTCCCATCTCGTCTATGCCACCAAAGCTGGTGACGTTTCCGATGTCATGGTCGATGGGCGCTGGTTGATGCGCCGCCGCCAGTTGCTGACCATAGATGAGAAGAGGGTGATGACTGAGGTGCGTGGCTTCCAGCGTCAAATCCGTCAAAGCCTGAAAGCGGTATTAATGCCCCCTCCACGTCAGTGAGACCGTCATTACTGACCGAGAAGAGAAGATTGTGACTATGAGCAGATCCAAGAAGTGTTGCCAATTGCTGACCGGGCTGATGATCCTCCTGGCCATCGGTTCCGTATCCGCCCTCGCGCTGCAGAGCCCGGGCGCCAACCGCCCCGTGAGCAACCAGCCCGGTCAGGCTGAGTCGTCCACCGCACCGCTCGTCCTGACCCCGGCACAGTTGATTCAGCAGGGAAAATCCCTCTACCGCTCCGTGCGCCTGAAGGATGCCCTCGAGAAGTTCGAAGAGGCCCTGCGCCTCGAACAGAACCCGGCCGCCCAGGATGAGGCGCTCGGGCTGGCGGCAATCACCGCCTTTCGCCTCGACAACCAGCCTCTCTCCCGTAAATACTTTATCCAGCGGGCCGGATTGCCCGATCAGAAGAGCTCCGTCAAAGCCTTCTGTCAATACCGGATCGCCCTCACCTACTGGCGTGAAGTGCACGACAAGGTGGCCAGTCGCGGTGCTATTGAGAACGGGCAGTACGTCCAGTCCATTCCAGCCCATGAACGCCCGGAGATGGAGAGCCTGATCTCGGGTGGGTTGAAGAGTGTCGACGAGACGCTGAAGTTGGTTGAGAACTATCCGGAGGCCTACAACATCAGAAATCTGCTCTATGCTGAAGCGGCGCTGCTCGAGGCTGATAGCCAGAAGAGCGCGGCCCTGCGCCAGCTTTCCATCGACGCCCTGACCCGGGCCGTTGACCTTGCTGCCCTCGGGCGAAAGAGTGAGGTGGCCGACTTTAGCCAGCCAACGATCCGGCTGGCGGAGTTCTCACGCAATCCGGAGGAGGAGACTCTTCTCAAGGATCCGATGATGAAGATGATCGAGGGGGGATTTCCGGTCAAACGCCCGATGCCGGTCTTTCCGCCGGTCAAGGCGCCTAAGGTCGAAGCAAAGGCCGAACCGGCGGCCGGGGAAACGGCTACTCCTCCACTGCCTCTCTCCACGACCGTCAAGGTCGAGGTTCTTGTCTCGACCAGCGGCGATGTCGCCTTTGCCAGTCAGATCGAAGGGCGACCAGAATATGGCCCCTCGGCCATTCTGGCCGCACGCGGATGGAAGTTTGAACCGGCTCGACTCAATGGCCGTCCAATTCAGGTCAGTGGGCTGATCACGTTTGAGGTCAAGTCGGGCAAGGGGCGTTAGCCGCTTGCCCGACTTGGGCCAGGATCAGGTCGTCGACTTGAGAATGCCGATGAAGGGGAGATTGCGATACCGCTCGTCATAGTCGAGGCCGTATCCAACGACGAATTGGTCCGGTACGTTGAAGCCGATATAGTCAGCCTCGACATTGACGCGCCTTCGCTCTGGCTTGTTGAGCAGGGTCGCAAGCCGGATTGAGTTGGCGCCCCGATTTCTGAAGGTGTTGAGCAGGTAGCTGAGCGTCAGCCCGGTATCGAGAATATCCTCGACAATGATAATGTCGCGCCCTTCGAGCGGCCTATCGAGGTCTTTCAGGATTTTGACCTCCCCGGTGGTCGATGTCCCTTTTCCATAACTCGAGACCGCGATATAGTCGACACTGATGCTGAGGTCTATCGTCCTCATCAGGTCGCACATAAATGTCGCAGCCCCTTTCAGGACGCAGATCAGGTTTGGGCGTTGCCCTGCGTAATCGCGCGTGATCTGTTCACCAATCTCCCGTACCCGCGCGGCTATCTGATCAGACGAGAGCAGCACCTCGAGATTGGGATTTCCAAATTCAGAGTTAAAATGATTATCGTTTGACATTATTATTCTCCGGGTCGATCAACCTGCGCCGATCGATCCATATTCGGACGGCGGATCGTGTTGAAACTCAGTGAGTTTGATCATCCCCGTCAACCTGACAATCAATGGCACTATATGGTGACCAGGCAGGAGAGTCAATTTTCCTCAATCAGATAACCTATGGACTATCGATTCCCATTAATTGAAAAACTTCCCCCATACGTCTTTGCTGTCATTACCCAATACAAGATGGAGGCCCGTCGGCGAGGCGAGGATATCATTGACCTGGGGATGGGCAATCCCGATCTGCCCACCCCCGAACCGATTGTCGACAAGATGGTCGAGGCGGCGCGCAACCCGCGCAACCACCGCTATTCGGCCTCCCGCGGAATCCCCAACCTGCGCGTCGAGATTGCCCGCTGGTATGAGCGACGATATGGCGTCCAGATCGACCCCGAAACTGAGGCCATTGCGACGATGGGGGCCAAGGAGGGATTCTCTCATCTGGTCATGGCGCTGGTCGAGCCCGGGACAAAGGTTATTGTTCCCGATCCAAGCTACCCGATTCATTCCTTTGCGGCGACGATTGCCGGCTGCGAACTGATCAAGCTGCCGATCAATGAGGGGCCGGAACAGATGATGGAGTCGCTGCGCCAGCTCGACTATCCGGAAGGGCAGCATCCACGTCTGCTCATTCTCTCATTCCCGCACAACCCAACGACGGTGACGGTCAATCTCGACTTCTTCCGCGAAGCGGTCGACATTGCGCGGAGACGCGGCTACCTGATCATTCACGACCTGGCCTATGCTGATCTGGTCTTCGATGGCGCAGAGGCGCCAAGCATCCTCCAGGTGCCTGGCGCAAAGGATGTGGCGGTCGAGATGTTCTCGATGTCCAAGAGCTATTCGATGGCCGGCTGGCGAGTTGGATTCTGTGCCGGCAACCCGCAGGTTGTCGCGGCCCTGACGAGGCTGAAGAGTTACCTCGACTATGGCATCTTCCAGCCGATCCAGATTGCCAGCATCATTGCGCTGCGTGATTGTGATGAGTACGTTCCGGAGATTGCCGAAGTCTACCGTCGACGCCGTGATGTGCTGATCAAGGGTTTGGCGGCCGCCGGATGGGATATCCCCACCCCCAAAGGGACGATGTTTGTATGGGCCAAGCTGCCGCCTGCATATGCGCATCTCGGTTCGCTTGAGTTTGCC